>JAHJRX010000050.1 GCA_018830565.1 bacterium
AAGAAAGGTGCATATTCTTCCATTGGATCACCCTTGGAGGAAGTTTAAAATAAACCCATATAAAAGATCATTTTTATCTAATACAAAATAGGACATTTCTATTTAACGGAAAACAGGACATTTTCATTTTGCTGTTACAATTGCTGTTTTTTATTTGACATTTGAAGGCATTTATAGTAGATTAAAATTTGGTGGATAGTGCGCCCGTAGCTCAGTTGGATAGAGCAGTGGACTTCGAATCCAAGGGTCGTAGGTTCGAATCCTACCGGGCGTGCCATATATTATATCCAAGGATCGTAGATTTAAATTTTACCGGGCGTGCCATATATTATAAGCTGTTAGCTCAGTTGGATAGAGCAGTGGACTTAATCATAAGGTCGTAGGTTTAAGTCTTACCGGGCGTGCCATATATTATAAGCTGTTAGCTCAGTTGGATAGAGCAGTGGACTTAATCATAAGGTCGTAGGTTCGAATCCTACCGGGCGTGCCATATATTATATCCAAGGATCGTAGATTTAGGCTCTTCCCAAAACATAGTGGGTAGATAAATTTCACCCACAACATTCGTAATGAGCCGAAAATGCGGGCCGTTAGCTCAGTTGGTAGAGCAGGTGACTCTTAATCACAAGGTCATAGGTTCAAATCCTATACGGCCCACCAAGTTTATATGAATTAACCAATTTTTCAACAAACCAACTTTGGAGCAGAGTATATTATGATAATCTCTACAACTGATTTTAGAAATGGAATGGCGGTAGTAGTTAACAATGAGCTATACTATATTATAGAATTTCAGCATGTAAAACCAGGAAAAGGTGGTGCTTTTGTTCGGACAAAACTTAAAAATTTGAAAAGCGGACTTTGTGTTGATAGAACTTTTCGTTCTGGAGAAAAGCTTGAAAAAGCAGAACTTTCCCAAAGAAAAGTAGAGTATTTATATAAAGTAGAAAAACTTTTTTATTTTATGGATCTTGATTCTTATGAAGAAATTAGTCTTCCTGAGGAGATGTTAGGTAAAAAAGTCTTGTATTTAAAAGAAAATATGCAAGTTACTTTTTTAGAACATCAAAACAAGGTTATTGATGTAGAATTACCTACTTTTATTAATTTAAAAGTAGTAAATACAGAAGGTGGGGTAAAAGGCAATACGGTTACCCAAGTTTTAAAGCCAGCTACTTTAGAAACAGGATTAATGATCAATGTTCCTTTGTTTATAAATATTGATGATCAAATAAGGATAGATACTCGTAATAACTCATACATAGAAAGAGTTTAAGAAAGTATTCTTTAGGGATTTAGTATGGATTTAGAGAAAATAAAGAACCTTGTAGAGTTGATGGAGAAAGGAAATCTAATCGAACTAGAAGTTGAAGAAGGAAAGACAAAGGTCTTTTTAAAAAAATATTCGAGAGAAGAAGACCAAGAAAATAAAAAGGAAAGATCAATCACCGAAGACACCGAAGAAAAAGAATTAAGATTAGAGGAAGATCTGATAGAGCTTACTTCTCCGATGGTGGGTGTTATCAAACTGTCTAATTTAAAGAAAGAATCCAGAATTAACAAAGGTGATGTTTTGTATACGGTAGAAGCCATGAAGCACAAGAATGAGATTAGATCTGATTACGAGGGAATAATCTTAGATCTTTATGTTGATGATAATACTCCTGTAGAATATGGACAGAAGATTTTTTTAATTAAGAAAATTAAGTAAGGTAGAAAATTTGTTTAAGAAGATCTTAGTAGCTAATAGAGGTGAAATTGCGTTAAGGGTTATTCGAGCAGCTAAAGAACTGGGCATAGCTACTGTAGCTATTTATTCCCAGGCTGATGAAGACTCTTTGCACGTAAGATTTGCGGATGAAGCGGTCTGCATAGGACCTCCTTCCAGCAAGCAAAGTTACTTAAATATTCCAGCGATTATCAGCGCTGCCGAGATTACGGGAGTAGAAGCTATTCATCCTGGATATGGGTTCTTGGCAGAAAATGCTACTTTCGCTGATATTTGCGAAGAACATCTCTTTAAATTTATTGGCCCTAACTCTGAATCTATGAGAATGATGGGTGATAAAGCTATTGCTCGAAAGAAAGCTGTCCAGGCAGGAGTGATAGTAGTTCCTGGCACCGATGTAATCACCTCTCCGGAAGAAGCCGCGGAAAAGGCTAAAGAGATTGGTTATCCAATCATTATTAAAGCGGTGGCAGGTGGTGGAGGAAAAGGAATGCGTATTGTTTACGATAAAGCTATTTTAGAAGAAAACATAGATATTGCTCGTCGAGAAGCAGAATCAGCTTTTGGAAATGATAGCTTATATCTTGAAAAGTATATTGAGAAACCCGTTCATGTAGAAGTTCAAGTGTTAGGTGATAACTATGGTAATGTAATCCACTTAGGAGAAAGAGATTGCTCTATCCAGTATCGACATCAAAAACTGATAGAGGAATCTCCTTCTCCTAATGTAGATGAAAAACTTAGAAGTAAATTAGGAAAAAATGCTATTAAAATAGCTAAGGCTATCAAGTATACAAACGCTGGGACGGTAGAGTTTATTTTAGATGAAAAAAAGAGATGTTATTTTATGGAGATGAATACTCGAATTCAAGTGGAACATCCAGTTACGGAAATGGTTACTGGTATTGATTTGGTGAAAGAACAAATACGATTAGCTTATGGAGAGAAGCTTGGCATATCTCAAAACGATATATGTATTAAGGGCCATGCGGTGGAATGTCGGATTACAGCTCAAGATATGGATAATAATCTTTCTCCTAATTCTGGAGTAATTACTAGTTTAAATATTCCTGGAGGTCCTGGAATTAGAGTTGATACCCATATTTATACGGGGTATAAGATTCCTTCTTACTACGATGCTTTAATGGCCAAGTTAATTGGATATGGCCAGACCAGGGAAGAAGCTATTTTACATTTGTTAAGAGCCTTAGATGAATTTATTATAGAAGGAGTAAAGACTACCATTTCTTTGCATAAGAAAATCTTAAGTGAAGAGAACTTTAGAAAGGGAAATATTCATACCCATTATTTAAGCTTCTAAACAGAGGAGAATAGAAAGCAAAAAGTAAGACTTTAAGGAAAATCAAGAATAAAAGGAAGGAACTAAGATGGAGGAAAGAATAGAGCCGGGCATAGGGATGGTAAAAGTTTCTGATGAGGTAGTTGGAATTATTGCCGGACTTGCTACTATGGAAGTAGAAGGAATTTCTGGAATGAGTGGAGGAATTGCTGATGGCTTTGCTAAACTTTTGACTGGTTCTCAGTTAACCAAAGGAGTAAAGATTGAAGTTGGAGAAAAAGAAGTCGCGATTGATGCTTATGTCATAGTTACTTATGGAGTAAATATACCTGAAGTAGCTTGGAAAGTGCAAGAAAATGTCAAGCAAGCAGTAGAAAAGATGACTGGTTTAATGGTGGCGGAAGTAAATGTATTTATTCAAGGAGTGTGTGTTAAAAACCAAGAGGATGAAGGGGTAAATAAAGAAGTTAGTTAAAAACAAAATAAACGGTTAGCCGTCAGGAAATAGCTATGACAGATTTGCTGTAAAATAAAAAAATGGCTTTTGTAACCCGCCTAAAATTAAGGGGTATTTTGCAGTAACTCTTATATCTATTATAGATAGCTAATAGCATAGATTATCTATTATAAATAGCTAAATATAAATAGCTAAATATAAATAGCTAAATATAGATAGCTAAAAACTGATGGTTAAATACTTACAAAATAAAAGACAAGGAGGAAAGCAGTGAAGATTTTAAGTAGAGTTTTTATAAGTTTATCTATATTAATCCTTATGGCGATAGGAGTAGTCCTTATCCTTAATAATAGCAGCTTATTTTCTTTCCAATTTTTTGTCGAAGATTACTTTAAAGAAAATATGGAGCTATTTTACTTAACGATAGGTATTGTCTTCTTTGTAGTAAGTTTCTTAGCTACTTATGTTACTTTTAGCGGCCACAAGAAAGACAAGGCTATCACTCTTTACGGAAAGTTTGGAGAGATAAAGATTGCTTTATATGCCTTAGAAGATTATATTAAAAGAATTTGCCTTAAAGAACCTTTTATCAAGACAGTCTCGGTTAATGTTTTCTTAAAGAAGAAGAACATTGTGGCTAAAATTAAAGCAGTTATTTGTTCTGGTTATAATATCCCAGAGATAATTTCTAAGATTCAAATTAATGTTAAAGGATTTTTAGAGAATGATCTTAATTTTAGTGAAGAAAGCGAAATTAAAATATTTATTTCTAAAATTCTTCCCTCGGAGGATAAAAAAAATATAGCTCTTAAAGAAAAGGAAGAAAAAGAAAGTAATTATTATGAACAATAAGTTATTAGAAAGAATTAAGACCTTAATTAATAAATATCCTGAAAGGTTTATGGGAGCAGCGTTAGGATTAATAGCAGGGTTGACAATTATTATCTTTGGAGCGCTAAAGACTTTTATTATCCTCTTCTGTATCTTAGTTGGTTTTTTTATTGGTAAATTACGAGAAATGTAAGTACCTAAATGCAGAGAGAAAAAGAAGATCTTAAAGAGAAGTTCAAGCAAATTATTGATGCTAATGCCAATCGAGCTAGAGAAGGAATCAGAGTTATAGAAGAAGTAGCTCGTTTTATTTTAGAAGATAAAGATTTAACGATTAGATTAAAAGAAATTAGACACCAGATTACTAAATATATTAAGGAATTAAATCCTGATAAGCCCTTTATCTTTAGCCGAGAAAGTAGTTCTGATTTAGGAGCTAAGATTAATTTAGATAGCGAAAAGAAGCGATTTGGTTTATCTTGCTTAATAGAGGCCAATTTTAAGAGAGTGGAAGAAGCAATCAGGGTTTTAGAAGAGTTTTTAAAGGTTTATCAGGAAGAAGAGAGTAATAAATTTAAAGATTTAAGATTTGAAGTTTACCAAGTAGAAAAGGAACTGAATTTAATCATAAATGAACATTATAGATAAATACCTAACTCTTTCAGAGAGTAAAGACCAAGATAAAGAAAAAAAGATTGACTCTTTACTTAAAGAACCAAGAGCTAAGTATCTCATGGAGATACTTAGCTTAGGATTAAATGCTTATCAAGGGAAAGATTATCAAGAATCTTTAGCTTATCTGGCTTTAGCTAATAAATTATCAGGTTATGAAAGTTGTCGGTTATTAGAGACAATATATGTGGTCGGAGAGACTACCGGTGACTTTACCGAGGTCTTAAATGCAATCGTTAAATTTGCTCGCCAGGCTTTTAAGAGCCAGCGGTTTGATCTGGCTTTAGAAGCTTACAGTGTAATCTATGCTGAATTATTTAGCAGAAAGTATGATCCTCAAGGTTTGGATGAGGACCTATCCAAGGAAGCAGAAGAAGCTTATCGAGAAATAACCGGGGTTTGTAAAAAAAAGATAGCTTATTTACTTAAAAAACCAACCAAAAAGAAAGATAAGATAAATTTAGCTCATGTGGTAGGAAATTTAATTGATGACACTCATTCTCCTTCTAAGTTAGTCAAGGGCTTTATTAATTTCCATGATTATGAAAGATTTAATTTATCTGTCTTTTCTTCTGAAGTCTATGTAAAAAGAGACAACCCCTGCTTTCCTGTTTATAACACACTACCTTCTAGTTATAGGCGGGCACCGAAATTAGTTAGTTTAATGAAGGAAAAGAAGGTGAAATTCTTTGCTACCCCGGTAGATGGTTCTCAGACTGAAAGTGCTTTAATTTTAGCTCAAGAGTTAATCTCCAATGATATTGATATTGCTATATTTCACTCCAGTATGGCTTCTTCTATTGATTGTATTGTGGCTGGCCTAAAGACAGTTCCCTTACAGATAGTTTTAAGCCATGGAGGTGATGTTCGGAGTGGAGGAATAGATGCTGTTTTATATCTTAATGAGACCCCTTACGAGGTAAATAAGGATTATTGGAAAAAGAGAGGAGTAAAAGCATTTTCCTTAGAGGGTTTTTTTGATGTAGATGAAGAATTAAAAGGCACTTTACCTAAGAAAGAAGAGTTTAATATTCCAAAAGAAGCTAAGGTCTTAATTACAGCTAGTAATCATTTAGAGAAAAGGTTAAGCGAAGAGTTCTTAGAAGTAGTAGTGAAGATCTTAAAAGAAAATAAAGAAGCTTATTACTTAGTAGTAGGAAGGGGAAATCTTGATAAACAAAAAGATCTTTTACAGAGAGCCGGAGTGGTCGAGAGGGTAATATTTACTGGACCTCGGCAAGATGCTCCTTTATTAATCAAGATGGCTGATGTCTATTTAAATGAATTTCCTGCCGGAGGTGGGTTTACGACTTTAGAAGCTATGGCAGCCAAGAAACCAATTGCGGCTATGAATTATAGCCAAGAACATACTCAATGTATTGCGGCTAATTACATAGGCAAGGATTTGGCCATTAAGAGTAAAGATTATCAAGGTTACCTTGAATTGACTAATAAACTAATTAGAGATGAAGAGTATCGGCTAAGTATTGGTGAAAAAATGAGAAAGAGGTACGAGGAAAAGCATTCTCCTCTTGAAGTAGTAAGAGATTATGAAGAAGTAATCTTAAAATTATATCAAAATGCCCTATGAGGAAGAATTAAGAGATTAGACAGGAATATAAAAAAATAAATAAAGATGATTTATTGATTTATCCAATCATTGATGATAACTTTGTAGAAAGAGATCAGGTTTTAGAAGTAGCTTTTAACTTTATAAAGAGTGGCATCAAGGTCTTTCAATACCGAGCTAAGAATACTTCCTTAGAAGATATTTTATCTTTAAGTTATGATTTGACAAAACTTTCCCAAAAGCATAAAGTAAGGTTTATTGTTAATGATTATCTGGAGATAGCTTTAAAGGTAAAAGCAGATGGGGTTCATTTAGGACAAGATGATGTCGACCCCAAAAAGGCCAGGGAGATTTTAGGGCTCGATAAGATTATAGGTATCTCTACGCATACTTTAAAACAAGCCCAAGAAGCCAAAATCAATGGAGCAGATTATATTTCCTTTGGCCCCATCTTTAAAACTTCTACTAAAAAGGATGCTTTTAAAGTAAGAGGAGTTGAACTTTTAAGAAGAGTTATTTTAAGGGTAGATCTTCCCATAGTCGCGATTGGTGGAATTAATCGTGAAAATATGAAAGAAGTATTAGGGACAGAAGTAAGTGGAATAGCTTTTATTGCAGAGATCTATAAATCGCCTGAACTTTTAAATAATTTACTAAGCTTAAGGGACATAGCTTACAATACCAGAAAAAGAAAAGATTAAGATGACTCAAATAGAGAACGCTAAAAAAGGAATTATCACCGAAGAAGTAAAGCAGCTTTCCCAAATAGAGGAGCTAAGAGAAGAAGAGATAAGTAAATTAGTAGCTGAAGGCAAAATAGTTATTCCTTGTAATAAGAAGAGAAAAAAGAAGATTGAAAGGTTATCTGGAATAGGAAAAGGTTTAAGGACTAAAGTAAATGTCAATATTGGCACTTCTCCTGAGTGTCTAAGAATTGACAAGGAGGTTGAAAAGGTAAAAGTTGCTGTTAAGTATGGGGCTGATGCCATCATGGACTTAAGCATAGGGGGAGATTTAGATAAGATGAGGGAAGAAGTAATTAATAATTCTTCTCTGCCCTTAGGAACAGTTCCTATTTATCAAGCGATGATTGAAGAGATTAAAGAAAGTGGAGATGCTCGAAACTTAAAGATTAATAAGATATTGAAGGTGATTGAAAGACAAGCTAAAGACGGGGTAGACTTTATAACCATTCATGCTGGGGTAACTAAAGAGGCTTTAAAGAGATTGGAGACTCAAAAAAGAATATTAGGAGTAGTAAGCAGAGGAGGTTCTTTTTTATTAAGTTGGATCAAATATAATCAAAGAGAAAATCCTATCTATCAAGGATTTGATGAAATATTAGCCATTGCTAAAGAGTATGATCTTGTCTTAAGTTTAGGGGACGGACTGAGACCTGGATGTGTTTATGATGCTACCGATCAAGCTCAAATTCAAGAACTTATTATCTTAGGAGAGCTTACCAAAAGGACATTAGAGCAAGGTGTTTCGGTAATGATTGAAGGACCGGGGCATATGCCGATGAATCAAATAAAGGCTAATGTGATTTTAGAAAAAGAATTATGCCTATCTGTTCCTTTTTATTGTTTAGGCCCTTTGGTTACAGATATTGCCCCAGGTTATGATCATATTACGGCCGCTATCGGTGGGGCGATAGCTGCTTTTTCTGGAGCTGATTTTTTATGTTATGTGACTCCTTCTGAGCATTTAGGTTTACCAGGAATAGAAGAGGTAAAAGAAGGGATTATTGCTTTAAGAATAGCTGCTCATGCGGCTGATCTTTCTAAAGGAATAAAAAAGGCCTTAGATTGGGATATAGCTATCAGTAAGGCTCGCAAAAATTTAGATTGGAAATCTCAAATAAGTTTAGCTATAGATCCGATAAAAGCTAATAGAGATAGAGAAAGGTTATCAAGAGGAGATAGCTTAACTTGTAGTATGTGTGGGGAATTTTGTGCAATAAAGATGGCTGAAGGAAGCATAGGGACAAAATGATCTACCTAAAACCTTTTCAGAGAAAAAAATCCATAGAAAGAGCTTGTCATGATACCAAAGTCAGGAAGATGGTTGACTGCATTCCAACCATTATTTCTAAAGATACCCAAAGAGCAGTCATTAATATTTTAGAGCAGATTACGGAGAATGCAAAAGCAGGAAAAGTAACGGATAATCATGAAATAAGATTATATGCAAAGAGATTGGTGGAAGAAGTTATCTCTAATCAAAGTGCGATGGTGAATTTAGAAAAGATTAGAAATTATGATAAATATACTCTTATTCATTCTATAAATGTGTGCTTACTTTCGGTCTTAACTGGTTTTGAACTAAATTTTTCTCACCAAGAATTAGAAGAATTAGCCTTAGGTGCTATTCTTCATGATTTAGGCAAGATCTTAATCAAGGACTCTATCTTAAATAAGAGTGATGAATTAAATAGTTTGGAATTTGAGGAAATGAAAAAGCATCCTTATCATAGCTATTGCTTTCTCTCCGAAGACACTACCATAGGAGAGATTCCTAAAGTTATTGCTTATCAGCATCATGAAAGATATAATGGCTCTGGCTATCCTCGAAGCTTATCGGGAAACCAAATTAATGATTATGCGGTAGTAACAGCTTTAGCTGATGTTTATGATGCTTTAACTACTGATAGAATATATCGAAAAGGATTTCTTCCTTATGAAGCAATGAAGATTATCTTAAGCTCTAGTCCTCAAATGTTTTGTTCAAAAATTACTAAAGCTTTTGTCCAAAGTATTTCTATTTATCCTTCAGGGAGCTTAGTTAAGTTAAATACCGGCGATATTGGAATAATTATTAGGGTTAACAAGAAATCGCTCTTACGTCCAGTGGTAAGATTATTGCTCGCTCCTGGTAAAGAAAGCTATAAAGAGATAAACGATCTAGATCTTTCCAAGGAATTAGATTACTATATTACTAGCCCCATAGAAATGGAAATATGTTAGGGTAAAAAAATACAAGGGCGGCTGTATAGCTGTATATTAGGAAAAGACGGAAAGATTTACTCCCATAGAAATCTCATAGAAACCGAAATATGTTAGGGTAAAATATAAGGGGGAGATGATATGTATAGTACCGATGGATATCTATTCTTAGTCTCATCAATCATTTATTTAATTATCTTTGGTCTCTTTCTTTCTAATTCGAGACTTCTTAAAGAAAATAAGGCTTTTCTCTTTTTATGTCTTATTTCATTGGTGTATTGTTTTGGATCCTATGGATTTTTAAAGATTAAATTAGAAGATGATTTTTGGTATTGGCAGAAGATTATTCGCGTTAGTTCTTTATTATTACCAGCTACTATCTTGATGTTTATGATCAAGACTACTAAAAAGAAGAGTAAGATAAATGGTTGGCTGGTTATTTTAGGTTACTTAATCTCTTTGGCTTTAATCTTAGCAGAAAGAAAAGGGGTATATATTAAAGGCTTCATTAAAGAAAAAGATTTAATAATTCCTGAGGCAGGTAAATATTTTAGTTACATTATAGGATACTATGTTATTTATGGTAGCTATACTATCTATTTATTGATAGATTATTTTAAAGATTTAAAGCATCTAAACGAAAAAAGATATACCAGAACTCTTATTTTAGCTTTCTTGTTATTTGTCCTTGCTTGTGGCTTAAATGTTTTAAGTTTATATACCAAGAGAATTGGCTTTTTATCAGAAGTAACCATTTTTGCCACCACTTTATTTGTTTTATTTTCTATCGTTAAGCATAATCTATTGCAGGTAAACTTAATAATAAGAAAAAGTTTTATTTATGCTTTTTTGACCATCACCATAACTTTTATCTTTCTAATAAGTGTTCTTTTATTAGAAAGAGTCTTTGAATATGTTTTTGGCTTTCATTCTTTCTTGCCTACGATAATGTTTGTTTTAATTATGGCTTTAATTTTTCAACCCTTGAAGAACAAACTCCAATTATTTATTGATCAGGTCTTTTTTAAGGAAGGTGAAGACAAGCAGAAACTAATAAGAAATTTAAGTAAGAATGTTGCTACTATTTTAGATCAAAAGGCATTATTGACTTCAATAATTAATATTATCACCGCTATTATCAGCACAGAGAAAGTCTCCATTTTTTTATTAGATCAAAAGAAAAAGAAATATTTTATCTATACTCAGGAAGGTTTACAGAAAGAAGAGATAAGTTTTAGTTTTATTAATTCGCTTCTGGTTTTTTTAGAAGAAGAGAAAAAAGAAGTTTTAGTTTCCCAGCTTAAAGAAGAAGAGATGAAAAAGAGTAATGTTTATGTGAACTTAAAAGAAGATATGGATAAAATAAAGGCTGAGATTTGCATTCCTATTACCTATAGAACAAATTTATGGGGATTTTTTTCTTTAGGGAGAAAGTTATCAGAAACTACTTATAGCAATGAAGATGTTGATACTTTATGGATGTTAGCTAACGAAACTGCTATCTCCTTGGAAAATATTCGATTTCATAATAATGCCAAAGAACAATTTTTGTCGGCGATAAAATCTTTAGTTAGCCTTAATGAAACCAGAAATCCTTACCTTAAAGAGCATGGAAAAAATGTAGCTTACTATTCAGCCGAAGTAGCTAAAGAATTAGGACTATCTTTAGAAGTAATTAAATCTATTGAGGATGGAGGAAATTTGCATGACATCGGCATGTTTGGGATAAATGACGAAGTATTAAAAAAAGAAGATAAATTAACGGAAGAAGAGTTCGCTCTGATTAAGAATCATCCCAAGATAGGCAAAGATTTTTTAGTTTCTCATTTATTTCCAAAGGAGATTTATGATGCTATCTCTGGCCATCATGAAACATTATCTGGCGATGGATATCCTAATGGATTAGCAGGAAATGCAGTCTTAATGGCGGCGAGAATTGTAGCGGTAACTACGGCTTATAATGCCATGAGGTCAGATCGACCTTATCGAAAAGCCTTAAGCAAAAAAGAAGCAGTTCATGAGCTTTTAATGAGTAGCGGCAAAAGATTTGATAAAAAAATAGTCGATATCTTAGTTAAAGTATTAGATAAAGAAGATCAAAGAAAGATAGCTTAAAAATGACTATAAAAAAGATACTCAAATGCCTCGATGTCAAAGGTTGTTCAGCTGGATATTATTTAAAATGCCCAGCTTATAAAATAGAAAAAAGTTGCTGGGAAGTACCTGCTGTTCCTTGTTGCAAGCGAAATAATAAAGAAAGGTGTGTCCCTTGTCCTGTTTACCTTCGAGCTGGTCAAAAAGAAGAATAAAAGGGTCAAACTTCAAAATTTAGTCAACAAAATACCAAGATAAACTTGCCCAAAAGAGGACCAAGTCAAGAGGTTATCTAAATAAGTTAGGTGTATATAGCACAAGCTAAAGCATATTCTTGGCAATGAGAAAGAGTAATCAAGAGCTCTCCTTGGCTAGACATCTTTTTAGCTTTACCTAAAAGATTAATCTCAGGTTTACCCTGCTGGTCTTTAATAACTTCTATTTCCTTAAGGAAAATTTTACCAAAACCTATCCCAAAAGCTTTTAAAACTGCTTCTTTAGCGGCAAATCTTACTGCTAAATGTTGATAAACATTAGATTTCTTTTGGCAATAAGTTAATTCATTTGCAGTAAAGACTCTTTTTAAAAAGCGGTCTCCCCAACGTAAAGTGGCCTTCCTTATTCTTTTAACCTCAATGACATCTACTCCTAAACCTTTGATCATAGTTTAATCCAAAACTCCTAAGACTGTACCTTTGGATATCTGGTGTCCTCTTAGAAATTGAGAGGTAGGCAGAGGTCTACCTCCTTCTAATTGAACTAAGGTGACTAAGATAAAATCGAACTTAGTGGCTACTAAAAATCCCTCTTTGGTAATCTCGGTAATGGTTCCGGGAAAAAAAGAATTATCACTTAAAGAAGAAGATAATTGAGAAGGAAGTGTGGTTAATATCTTAAGTTTTTTACCCTGAAGATAAGTAAAAGCTCCTGATTTAGGGGAAAAGGCTCTAATAAAATTATGGATATCATTAGCTGGTTGAAACCAGTTTATCTTTAAACTTTCTTTTTTAAAAGATGGAGCGTAAGAAACTTGGGTTTCATCTTGAGGAAGACGAGGAGCTTTGGTATCTTGAATGAGTTGGATAGCTTTTAAGAGTAACTTAGCTCCTTTTTGAGCTAATATCTCATGTAAGATTCCAAAGTTGTCAAATAAAGAGATCGGATGTTCTTTTTGTAAAACAATATCCCCCGCATCTAATTGCTTGGTTACCCAGGCAATAGTATTTCCAGTAACTTTTTCTCCCTTTATTAAAGCCCAGTTAATTGGAGCTGCTCCTCGATACTTAGGAAGCAGTGAAGCATGAAGATTGATACTGCCTTTTTTAGGAAGTGATAAGATCTGATCAGGGATAATTTGACCATAAGCTATAATGACAATTAAATCTAAATTAAGACCATTAATAAGCTCATAAGCAGATTGACTCTTGATAGATTTAAATTGCCACACCGGGATATTTTTCTTTAAAGCTAAAATCTTAGTAGGAGGACTTTGAAGTTTATAACCCCGGCCACTTGGCTTATCTACCTGGGTAATTAGTCCTAAAATTTGGTGGTTACTCCCAAGGAGTGCCTCTAAGGAAGGCAGAGCAAAGTTAGAAGTAGCCATTATTAAAATACGCATGGATCTCTCCTAAAAAGACCTTGGTTGAGTAAATTTTTTAAGATTTTCCAAAGTATCTTTTTTTTGCTGGAATTTCCTAATACTTCTTTGGTTTTTTATTAGTTGAATTATAAACATAATTTAATTAGAGGTATCTTTTTAACAAAAATTGTAATTTTTCTTTGGTCTTCTCAGGAATTAAGTGGGAAGGAGTAATAATAGCGTCTTTTAAAGCATTCTGGCAAGAACAGTAAGAAGTGTTAGCTACTTGAGGAATAATTTCTTTGAGGATGTTTTTAGCTTTTTCTATATTTTTATTTAAATTGTTGATTACCATTTCTATAGTTACTTCCCCGCTTTCATGCCAAACATCATAATCAGTTACCATGGCCATGGTGCTATAACAAATTTCAGCTTCCCGGGCTAATTTAGCTTCAGGGATAGCAGTCATACCAATAATATCTGCACCTAAAAGCCGATAACTTCTTGATTCTGCTTTAGTAGAAAATTGAGGCCCCTCGATACATAGATACGTACCTCCATTATGAGTATCATAATTTAGCTCTTGACAAGCCTGATAGATAATCTTATTTAAAGTAGAGCAATAAGGAGAAGCCATTCCGACATGGGCTACAACACCGTTTCCAAAGAAAGAAAGGGCCCGAAAACGAGTCTGGTCAATGATTTGATCAGGTATTAAGATATCCAAAGGCCTGACTTCTTCTTTAAGGCTGCCAACTGCACTAATACTAATAATCTTTTCCACACCAAGGCTCTTTAAGGCATAAATATTAGCCTTAACATTAATTTCTGTAGGCATAATTCGATGTCCTTTACCATGGCGAGGGAGAAATGCTACTGAAGTATCATTGATGACGCCTATGGTAATTTCATCAGAAGGATGGCCAAAAGGAGTGTCTATTTTAAGAGAGGTGATATTTTCCAGACCTTCTAATTGATAAAGACCACTTCCACCCAATATTCCTACTTTAATTTCTTTGATCATGAATTACCTCCATTTACTAAGTTATCAAGAAAAATCTTATTGAGCCTTAATTAATAAAATTAATACCTTAAAATTAGCCAAAGTGCAATATTAATCTAACTTTTTTAAAGTTAATTCTTGAAGCATCTGATTGTATCTTTCTATAATTATCTTCCAGTCATATCTTTCTTCTACTAAGGAACGAGCATTCTTGCCTATTTCTTTTCTTAGGTTTTTATTCTTGATCAAAGTTACTACTTTTTGGGCAAAATCTTCTGGCTGATCGGCAATCATAATATCTTTAAGATTAGTTACTTCTATTCCTTCGCAAGCAATAGTGGTAGCAACGACGGCACATTCCATAGACATAGCTTCTAATATCTTTAAACGAGTGCCACTTCCTGAAAGCAAAGGAGCTACTAAGATAGAATTACTTAAGTAAGGTCGGCTATCTTCTACAAATCCAAGATATTCTACGTTAGAATCAATCTTAAATTGCTCTATCTTTACCTCTCCAGGGTTTCCAATAATGAAGAATTTAAAGTCGTTAATTTGATCTCTAATCATAGGATAGATAGATTTGATAAAGTATTGCAAAGCTGTTAAATTAGGAGGATGGAGAAGTCCTCCTAAAAAAGTAATCTTATTTTCTTCATTTTTCTTTGATTTTGCATAAAAAGAGGTATCGACTCCATTAGGTAAAACTAAAATACTCAAGCGAGGTAGGGATTTTTTTAAGATAAGCTGGTCGTTTTTAGACATGACAAGACATTGGTCATATTTAGGCAACCAGCAAAGCTCTTGTTTTTTAAAATTTAGCCAATTTTTAAGCTCTTTCCACTTTTCTACCAGATGGGGAGTAGTAAGAAAACGACGATAATGAGTGATGTGAGCGAGGTCGTGAGCAACGATGATAGAAGGGATAAAAATATCCTTAGGCAAGAAACAAGCGAGTTGGGAAAATTCTATTTGAAGAAGATCGAAATTACCTTTTTTTAGAATTTCTTGGATAGCAAAAGAGAGTTCTTTGGAGGTTATAGTTTCAAAGTGAAAAGGATTTAAAATTTGAAGAACATAGATCAATCTTCTTAAATTTTTACTAAAATAATTTAATTCTCCCCTGTATAGGACCGGATAAATAGTAACATTACTCCAGAGATTTTTAAGTTTTCTTAAATGATGATCCTCTTCTTGGGTGATCAAAGAGATTAAAGTAATCTGGTGGCTCTTTCGTAAGCCATCGATAATGTTAAATATTCTGGTCTTGCCTCCAGAATCTAATGGGTAGGGGAAAAAAGGAGAAACAATCAAGATTTTCATAAAAATTATTTTAGTAAGATTGGCTCATCCGGATTATGGTGCAAAGGAAAAGGATAGGGTTAAACACTCATAGAGAAGAACATCCCTGGATGATCTTAAGAACTGCTAGATCCTTTGGATATTAGAGAATAATTTTACTTCCAATCTTAACTTATGTCAACGATTTCTTTTTCTATTGTCAAGGCAAAATAGGACATTTATTTACAAAGTTGGGGAATTCATTTTTTACTTGCTTAGTAAATATGCTTATGTTATATTTAGGTATCAGTTTAAAAAGACTGGACCTCTGGCCAGGGTGAAGTTTGTTTCTTGATTTTCGAGGTAGCATTCTTGAGTACCATAGGAGCAAAGCCAATAGGAAAGATAGTTCTAAGTATTAGCCATGGCTATTTTGTTTGGAGTTAAAAATTAATTTGCTCTATGTCAATTTCAGTTAATAGATTAATTCTTAAAAAGGGGGTTTCTTGTGAAGATCTCAGTATTTGGGGCAGGATATGTAGGGTTAGTTACTGGCACCTGTCTTTCTGACTTAGGAAATGAAGTGATACTGGTCGATATTAATGAGGAAAGAATAAATAACTTAACCAAGGGCATCTTACCTATTTATGAGCCTGGGTTAGAAGAAATAGTTAAAAGAAACTACGAAAAAAATCGCCTCTCTTTCACCACTGATTCAGTTTATGCTATTCAAAATGCCGAGATTATCTTTATTGCTGTAGGGACTCCTCAAGGAGAAAGTGGCCAGGCTGATCTTTCTGGGATAATAGCTGTAGCTACAAGTATTGGTCAATATATCAATAACTATAAGGTCATTGTGAATAAAAGCACAGTTCCAGTGGGCTCGGGAGATTTGGTAGGTAATATTATTTCTACTTACCAAAAAGATAAAAAAATAGAGTTTGATGTCATCTCTAATCCCGAGTTTCTTAGAGAAGGATGTGCTATTCAAGATTTTATGCACCCTGATCGGATTATTGTTGGCTCTTCTAATAATAAAGCTGTCCAATTTATTATAGATCTATATAAGCCTTTGGAAACTACGATCTTAGTGATGGATGTAAGAAGTGCCGAGATGGTCAAATATGCTTCTAATTCCTTCTTAGCTACCAAGATCTCTTTTATTAATGAAGTTGCTAATCTATGTGAATTAGTGGGAGCAGACGCCGGTTTAGTAGCCGGAGGAATGGGTTTAGATAAGAGAATTGCTCATGGATTCTTGCATGCCGGGATTGGATTTGGAGGTTCTTGTTTTCCTAAAGACTGCCGTGCTTTAATAGAAACAGCTAATGAAGTTAGTTATGATTTTAAAATTTTAAAATCTACTCTGAAAGTAAATCAACTACAACGACATAGATTTGTCCAAAAGATCAAGGATATTTTAGGTAATTTAAGAGGAAAGAGATTGGGTGTTTTAGGCTTATCTTTTAAACCAAATACTGATGATATGAGGGACGCCCCTTCTATGGATATTATCAACGAATTAGTAAACCAAGGAGCCCAGGTAGTTGCTTTTGATCCTGTAGCTATAAATGAAGCTAAAAAATATATCTCTGGAATAACTTATACTACTTCTTCATACCAAGCAGCCGAAGATAGCGATGCTTTAGTTATTTTAACCGACTGGAATGAATTTAAACAATTAGACTTACTGAAGATTAAAGAATTACTAAAATCCCCTATCATTATCGATGGAAGAAATATTTATCCACCAAATAAGATGAAAGATTTAGGATTTAATTATTATGGTTTAGGCAGAGGAAAGATATGAGAGCTTTAATCTTAAGTGGAGGAGCTGGAACCAGACTTCGACCCATTACTCATACCAGCGCTAAGCAACTAATCCCCATTGCCAATAAACCTATCTTATTTTATGGAATTGAATTTATCCGAGATGCCGGAATTACCGAGATAGGTATAATTGTAGGAGAAACTAAAGAAGAAATAAAGAGTGTGGTAGGTGATGGAAGTAAATGGGGGGTTAAGATTACTTATCTTGAGCAAGAAGCTCCTTTAGGCTTAGCTCATGCTGTAAAAATTTCCCAGGATTTTCTTCAAGATGAACCTTTTGTGATGTTTTTAGGAGATAATATCATAAAGGGTGGAATTAAGGCTTTTGTCGAACAATTTAAAGAAGAACAGCCTCATGCTTTAATCTTATTGACCGAAGTCAATAATCCTCAACAATTTGGAGTAACCGAACTTAAAGATGGTAAAGTAATAAGATTAGTAGAGAAACCCAAAGAACCAAAGAGTAATTTA
Source organism: bacterium (assembly GCA_018830565.1). Taxonomy (NCBI): domain Bacteria; species bacterium. The sequence continues at coordinate 17,763 of JAHJRX010000050.1, forward strand.
GCTTTAGTAGGAGTATATTTATTTGATAAAAACATCTTTAAAGCCGTTAATAGTATTTCTCCATCCTGGAGAAATGAGCTTGAGATTACTGATGCTATCCAATATTTAGTAGAGCATGGTTATACGGTAAAACCACATATTATTACCGGGTGGTGGAAAGATACCGGTAAACTTGAAGATATGTTAGATGCTAATCGCTTAATTCTTGATACCCGCGAACAAGAGATTAAAGGCTCTGTAGACAGCTTTTCAAGGATTATTGGTAAGGTAGTGATCGAAGAAGGAGCAATTATCAAGAATAGCACTATTCGAGGTCCTTCTATTATTGGAAAAAATTCTCAAATAATTAACTCTTACATTGGCCCTTATACTTCTGTCTATTGCGAAACTAAGGTTATCAATAGCGAAATAGAACATTCTATAATATTAGAAAAGTGTCAGATAGTAGACATTGGTTCTCGGATTGAGGATAGCTTAATTGGGAAAAATGTGGAGGTAGTTAAATCTCCTTTAAAACCAAAAGCTTATCGATTTATGCTTGGAGACTATAGCCAAGTAGGAGTTTTGTAAGTGATTCATCTAAAATGCAACTCCAGTGATTTAGGAAAATATGTCCTCCTTCCTGGTGATCCTAAGCGAGCTAAGTATGTTGCTCTAAATTTTTTAAAAGAAGCACAATTAGTTTCAGATTATCGTGGTTTAGACTCTTACACTGGAAAATATAAAGATATTAGAGTCTCGGTAGTCACCACCGGAATGGGGTGTCCTTCTGCGGCTATTGTTACTGAAGAATTAATCATGTTAGGAGCAACTACCTTAATTCGGATTGGCACCTGTGGAGCTATCCAAAAAGAGATCTCTACAGGAAGTATCATTATCCCTACCGGAGCAATTCCTTTAGTAGGTATTATTAACCAATACAATTTAGCTTGTTTTTGTCCTACTCCTGATTTTTATGTCTTAAAAGCTTTAGTTCAATCGGCCAAGGAGCTTGACAAGGAGACCTCTTTAGGTCTTATTGCTACCTCTGATTCATTCTATAACGAAATGGATCAAGCTAAGTCTTGGTCTTCTAAGAATGTCCTCGGCTTGGAAATGGAATGCGCCGGTATATTTGCTATTGCTTACTTAAAAAAGATTAAAGCAGCAGCTATCTTAGCCGTAACAGGAAATTTATTATTTCATGAACAAGTATTAGATAATGAAGCTACCAAAAAAGCTATTGATGACGAAATAGAGGTAGCTTTAAGAGCTATTGAATTATTAGATTTGGAAGGCTAAATAAGGAGGAAATAAAGATGAAAGCGTTAGTTACTGGAGGAGCAGGATTTATAGGTTCTCATTTATGTGATTACTTACTTTCTTTAGGACATGAAGTCATATGTATGGATGATTTAATTACCGGAACATTAGAAAATATCTCTCATATCAAAGATAGTAGATTTACTTTTATTAAACATGATGTTACGGAATATATAGAGATCCAAGGAGAAGTTGATCTTATTTTTCATCTGGCTAGTCCGGCCAGTCCTATTGATTATTTAAAACTTCCTATCCAGACCTTAAAGGTAGGCAGCTTAGGAACACATAAAACATTAGGTTTAGCCGAAGTAAAAAGAGCTGCTTATTTAATATCATCTACTTCTGAAGTGTATGGCGATCCTTTAGTTTCTCCCCAAGATGAAAGCTATTGGGGAAATGTTAACCCGGTAGGACCTCGGGGAGTATATGATGAATCTAAAAGATTTGCCGAAGCTCTGGTTGTTGCTTATCATAAAGCCCATGGAGTAAATACCCATATCGTCAGGATCTTTAACACTTTTGGTCCTCGCATGAGACTAAACGATGGCCGGGTAGTCCCTACTTTTATATACCAAGCTTTAAGAGGGGAAGACTTAACAGTGTTTGGAGATGGCTCTCAAACTCGAAGTTTTTGTTTTGTTTCTGATTTAATTGAAGGTCTCTACCGGCTTATTACCTCTAATATCCATGAACCGGTAAATATTGGAAATCCTTATGAAATGAGTATTCTTAAATTTGCTCATTTAATTATTGAATTTACTGATAGCCCAAGTAAGATTGTTTACCGACCATTACCTACTGATGATCCTAAACAACGTTGTCCTAATATTAACAAAGCTAAAACCCTTTTAAACTGGGAGCCCAAGGTTTCTTTAGAAGAAGGATTAAAGACTACCCTTGATTGGTATAAAAAGAGACTGGTTCTATAAATAACATTTTTAAATAACATTCTATAAATAAGATTTTTAAATAAGAAGAGAGTAAGTAGATCAGGTAATCGCCTTAAATCCTTTTTTAAGGAGGAAAGTCCGAACTCCAAAAAGCAAGGTGCTGGATAACGTCCAGTGGAAGTGATTCCAAGGAAAGTGCCACAGAAAATATACCGCCTTAATCTTAAATTAAGGTAAGGGTGAAAAGGTGTGGTAAGAGCACACCGCGTTCCGGGTGATCGGAACGGCACGGTAAACCCCACCTGGAGCAAGGTCAAATAGAGGAGCTATATAGTCGCTTGCTATGCTCCCGGGTAGACTGCTAGAAGCCTATGGTAACATAGGTTAAAGATAAATGATTACCAAATACAGAATTCGGCTTATGATCTACTTACTTTCTTTTTATTTATAAATTTACCTGTTACTTAAAGAAGCTTTTCAGAAAGTTAGCAATTCCTTTAGGTGGTTCTGAAACATTCTCTAACTTATCTCTAATATGATAAACGCAGTTGGTAGCTTTAGCCTTAGGATAAGTTAAAGCAAAAGGATTTCTTTGTCTGACTGCTTTTCCTACTACCGCATCCTCAAGAATATACCCTAAGCTTTCTACCCTCATATTTAAAAATTGACTAACAATATCAGTAAAATGGTCTACTACTTTCTTTCCCTCGATAATATTATTAACCCTATTAACTACCAATCTTATTCTCTTTTCCTCATTCTCTTTGCCAATCGCCTTTACCATTCCATAAGCATCGGCAATAGCGGTAGGTTCAGCCGTAGTCATCAATACAACCTCATCAGCAGCTAAGATAAAACTTAAGACATTGGCCGAAAGCCCTGCTCCGGTGTCGACAATAATAATATCAGCAATCCCGGTAAGCTTATTTAGATCTTCTATAAAATTTTTTCTTTGCTCAAAAGATAGATTGGAAAGCTCAGTAACTCCCATCGCCCCTGATATTATTTTAACTCCCCCTGGAGCTTCGGTAACCACATCTAAGATACTTTTCTGTCCCTTAAGAACATGATGTAAATTATACTTAGGACCAGGAACAAGTCCTATCACTATATTTACATTAGAAAGACCTAAGTCAGCATCAAAGATAATAGTTCTCTTGCCCATTTGAGCATAAGCAATAGCTAAATTTACAGAGAGATTAGTCTTTCCGACGCCACCTTTACCACTTGTTACCGTAATTACCTTAGTGGTATGATTATTCTTAGCTATCTCTCTTAATTTTTCAGCTTGATCTGAGATCATAAAACTTCTCCCTGTCTCCTCTATTCGTCAAAGATTGATTCTACTAATTTATAATTAATAGCTTCGACCATATCTTCAGGAACATTTTGACCGGTAGTAATATAAACTAAGGCTTGGGGAATCTTAGTAAGTAAATTAATCATAGGTCCAATAGTTATTGCCTCATCTATCTTAGTCAGGATAATCTTATCAAAAGAGACTTTTTTAAAACTTCTAACCATATTTAACAAATCTTTATATTTAGTAGTCGCACTGAGCAAAAGAAACTTTTCTATATTATAGTTAACACCTTGAAAAAAATTCTTTAACTCTTGCATCTGCATATCATTACGTTGGCTTCTTCCGGCGGTGTCTATTAAGATTAAGTCACTCTCTAAGCTTTCATCTATAGCTTTCTTTAACTCCAGAGGCCCAAAAACTACTTTTAAAGGAAGATTTATAATCTCAGCAAAGGTTCTTAATTGTTCTACGGCTGCAATTCGATAAGTATCTATGGTAATTAGAGATACCTTCTTCTTCTTGTTAAAGACAAAATTAGCCGCTAATTTAGCTAAAGTAGTCGTCTTGCCCACCCCGGTAGTACCAACTAAAGCAATAATCTTAGGACCACCACCTCCGTTTAACGGAAAAGCTCCTTCTATCTTGATAAGGGTAGAGAGATAAGAAATTAACCTGCTCTTTAAATATTCTCCATTATCAATTTGTATGGCCGGCACTTCTGAAATTACTCTATTTATTAATCTTTCTGCTAATTCGGGTTCTATGTCATTTTGAACTAACTTCTTATAAAGACTTCCTATTTTTCCAGGATATTTTAATTGTTTCTTTTCTTCGGTAATCCCCTCTATATTTTCCTTAATCGTTTCTAATTCTTTCTGGATTAAAGTAATCTTATCGTTATCTTCTTTGGCTTTAGGAATATTTTGAGAATTTGTAAGATTAAAGTAATTTTTAGAAGTAGGTAAACCAGGAGAACTAAAAGGAACCAAGCAAGTTAATTCCACCATCTTCCTGCCAAATAACCCCCAAAAACCACCTTTTCTGATCAAGCGATGGCTAATTACTTTAGCTCTATCCCCATAATCAATTTCCTTTAACAATATCGCTTTTTGTAAGGTTTCTGCTTCATATGTTTTATATAGCATCTTTATTCACCTTTGCTATCTCTATACTTTGTGAGCGGTCAGCCATCAGCCAAGATCAAGATGAAAAATATACCTATAGCTAAATACTAATCGCTAAAGACTCGCTTTATTCTATACTTACCATGCCTATAGTTTGAACTTTAATATCAGGACTAATTTCTTGATAAGCTAAGATTGTCAATCCTGGTATCGTATTAATCACTAACTTTGCCAAAGCAGCTCTAACTCTGGAAGAGCACAATAAGATAGACTCATCTTACA
>JAHJRX010000051.1 GCA_018830565.1 bacterium
CAAGATACTTATCACTCCAATCAGGTAAGGAATAAATAAACAAGTAAGCGATTTAAATCCCCCTGTGGCTTTGCTACTTTCCCCCTTTATCAAAGGGGGATTAAGGGGGATTCCATGTTGTTTGAAAATATGTTTATAAGCAGAAATCAAAAATCCAGCCGTTCCGTAAGCAGGATCACAAATCGTTTCGTCTTTCTTCGGGTCAACCGCCGCCACAATAAAATCAATAATGTGGCGCGGAGTGCACTTAACCCACTGTTCAAGATTGTTACTTTGCCTAACCATTGTTAGCGGGTCATAATTAGAATTGCTGTATTTTTAGAGACCACTAAGTATTTAAAAACTCTAGGCATCGAATATTGCTTATCTTTATATCTTCATTTAGAAAAGCTAAGATCTTTTTTGGGTCGATTATATCTTTTAAAACTAGACTAATAATTGCTTGGTTCTTTCCTCTGTTTTTTATATCAATGCTCCTTAATATAGTAGCAAGCAGGATTTCTTTCTCTTTATTCTTGGTGGTAAAATTTATCTTATCCTGATTGATCATAAGATTTTTAATTTTAGCTTCGACTAATTCAAAATCTTTGTTTAGAACTACTGCTACTTTAAAGATACCGGTATTCATAGAGGAAAAGATTGATTCTTCTTTTAAAGAAATATACTGGCCCTTTAAAATCTTTAATCCAGAGGGAAACTTTTTATTCATATCTTTGATCATCTTATCTAAATCACTCTCTTGATATAAAAATAAATCAAAGTATTCACAAATGCTTTTTATTCCTAAGGGAAGTGCTCGCCCAAAAGAAATTTTAAGTTGAGGATTAAACCCTTCTTTGATCACCACCGGAGCTTTAACCAAAAATAAGATTTGTTTGATTATCCGGGTAATATCTAATTGGGATAAATACTTCATATCCTGGAGCTTAGCATACTTAAACCTTGCTCGATAAAGAGTGTCCTTTGTTTTTACGGAAGTATTATTATTGATCATTTAAGGGTTAAATTTTCCTTGATTTTTAGCAGGCTTCACAAGAAAGGCATTGCCCTTTATAGCAATCACTGGTTTCTTTCTCTTGTTTAGCTCTTAAATATTCTTTGATTAAAAATTTCTTATTTACTTTCATGTCGAGATGATCCCAGGGGAGTCGACTTCTAATGTTTATCTTTCTACTGGCATAATTACTTAAATCTAAACCTTCTTCTTTAAAACTGTCTTCCCAAATCTTAAAGTTAAATCTATCTGACCAACTATCAAAGATACAGCCAGCTTCATAAGCTTTTTTAATCACCGTAGCTATTCTTCGATCCCCTCTGGCTAAAGCTGCTTCTAAAGTGCTTTGTTCTGCCGAATGCCAAGAAAGCTCTATTCCTTTTTCTCTCATATTTTCAATTAAGAGTCTTTGTTTTCTCTTAATTTCATAAATTTTATCTTGGCTTTCCCATTGAAAAGGGGTATGAGGTTTAGGGATAAAGGAAGAGATACTTACTTTAATCACCTTTCTTTTTGACTTACCTTTTCTTATGGCTCTTACTAATTTGACAATACCCATAATATCTTCATCATTTTCTAAAGGAAGACCAATCATAAAATATAATTTTATCAAATTGTAACCCATTTCAAATATCCCATGAACTAAATTTATAATCTCTTCAGTAGTGATCCTTTTGTTAATGATCTTCCGTAATCTATCTGTTCCTGCTTCTGGAGCAATGGTAATTCCACTCTTTTTAATAATGGATGAAATTTTAGCTAATTCTAAAACTTGCTTACTTACTCGCAAAGAAGGAAATGAAATAGCTATCTTCCTTTCCTTAAAGATATTGACTAATATTTCTAACAAGTTGATAGCTCCTTGAAAATCAACAACATTTAAAGATAACAGTGATATCTCCCTATAGCCAGTCTCTTCAATAATTTTTTGGGCTAACCTTACTATGGTTTCTATACTTTTTCTTCTTCGTGGTCTACCAATCATACCACTATGGCAAAATCTACATCCTCCGGTGCAGCCTCTCTCAATTTCTAAAACAGCTCGATTATGGACAGTTTCTATTAAGGGAATAAGTTGAGAAGTAGGGTAGGGGACATTATTTAAATCTTTAACTAAGCATTTCTTGATCTTAGGAGGAGTATCTTTGTCTTTAGGGATTACATAAACCTCTTTTTTATTTTTTACCGTCTTGTAAAGGGACGGAACATAAATACCTTCAATTTGAGCTAACTTCCAAAGGAGGGCTTTTTTTTCAAGAGCTCTATTTTCTCTGTAGGCTTTTGCCAATTCTATTATTAATTCCTCTCCTTCTCCGATGCAAAATAGATCAAAGAAGTCTGCCATAGGTTCAGGGTTGCTTACGCAGGGACCACCAGCTATGATCAGAGGTTCATTATTAATCCGATCTTTAGCATAAACAGGAATTTTAGAAAGTTCTAACATGGCTAAAACATTAGTATAACTTAACTCATATTGCAGACTAAATCCAACTAGATCAAATTTATGAAGAGGCTCTCTTGATTCTAATGAAAAGAGTAAGGTATCAGTCTCTTTCAATCTCTTTATGAAATCTAAGTCTGGCATATAAACACGTTCCGCCAGGACATCATCTTCTTTATTTAAGAGATAATATAAGATTTGGAGTCCTAAATGAGACATGCCTATTTCATACAGATCTGGAAAGGCAAGAGCAAATTTAATCTTTGCTTTCTTAAAATCTTTTCTAAGACTATTAATTTCTTTACCTAAATAACGACCTGGCTTGTAAATGTTGTCTAACAGAGAATGCCACGTTTTGTTCTTCAAGTTTTACTCCAAAGGCTTTTGATTTTTTATTCCTAATAACAATCCTATACCCATCATAAAAACAAATAAAGAAGATCCTCCGTAACTAACAAAAGGCAGGGGAAGTCCAGTGGCCGGTATAATGCCGGTAGATACCCCTACATTAATAATCATCTGCACGGCAATTAAAGAAATTACTCCTATGCCTACTAAAAACTCAAAATCATTCTTGGCTAAACAAGTTAAATAAAGTCCTCGAAAGATAATTACTCCAAATAAGAAGAGGACAATTAAGAGACCGATCAAGCCAAACTCTTCACCGATGACCGAGAATATAAAGTCTGCTTGTTGTTCTGGAAGAAAACCTAATCGAGTTTGAGTAGCTGATAAAAACCCTTTACCAAATAGTTTTCCAGAACCAATAGCAGCTTTGGACTGAATAATATTATAACCATAACCTAACGGATCGATACTAGGATCAATAAAGACTAATAGTCGTTTCTTTTGATAGTCTTTTAAAAAATTAAATACAAATAAAGCACTAGTTACTCCTGTCGCTAAACTTAAAAAATAAACAAGGGTTGTCTTTAAGCTGGAGATAGCTTCCTTGAATAATTTACTTAAGATTGAAATTACAAAAACAATGAGGATTAAACCTATTAACACTTTCCATTTATAATAATTTAAGAAGGTGAGCGTGTTTAATTCTACTCTATGTTTTAATTTAATCTCTATAAAAGCACCTAATAGAGTAATGGTTATGGCTAAAATACCAGCGATTAACAAACCACAGATCAATGTCTTATCTGCCCCCGTTACATAAATCATGATAAACATAAAGGGAAGAAAGACCAAAGCAGTGCCTAAGTCAGGTTGCTTTAAGATCAAGAAAGAAGGAATTAAAATAATGATAAAAGGTAGGATTAAATAATTAAACTCTTTTATCCTATTTGATTTACTAGCCAAATAACTAGCTAATAATAATATTGTTGAAATTTTAGCTACTTCTGAAGGTTGGAAAGAAAGACCAGCTACAGACAACCAACTATGGACGTTTCTTATGGCTTTAGAATAAAACAAGACCACTACTAACAAACCGAGACTAAATCCATAAAAAATAAGGGCATATTTTTTAATCTTATTAAAATCTAAACAAGCAATGCCAATCATGACCACAAAACTAATTAAAGAATAAATAAGTTGTTTATTCCAAAGCAAGTCTTGATTAAGTTTGCTGTTAAAAGTAAGGCTAAATAAGACTAATATCCCTATGGCTATTAAGATTAAAGTAGCTAATATTAAAATAAGATCTAAGTTTTTTAATTTATTTAAGTATTCTTTTAGTAAATTAGATTTCCTCATATTCTTTAAGGTAGTTCCTTTATTTTAGATAAAATTTCTCCAGCTATGGGGGCAGCTACTTTTCCACCCATACCTCCATGTTCTACCAGAATACTCATAGCTAAATTTACCCCATTAATATGGGTATAACAAACAAACCAAGCATGGTCTTCACCGTGAGGATTTTGAGACGTACCGGTCTTTCCCCCTATCTCTAATCCTTCTACATTTGAATTCCAACCAGTCCCAGCTTTAACTACTTTTTTAAGACCTTCATCTAATATTTGTAATGTTTTTTCTTTAAAATTTAACTGACAATTTACCACCGGTTCTTGGTAACTAATTAACTTACTTCTATCTAAGTTTTCCACTTTTTCTATAATCAGGGGTTGATAAATAACCTTCTGATTACTTACTCCAGAAATTAAACACGTTAATTGAATAGGGGTAACTAAAGTATAACCTTGACCTATGCTCATATTAATCGTCTCTCCTGGATACCATTTTTCTTTGAAATTTTCTTTCTTCCACTTAGGAGAAGGAAGCAGACCTCTTTTTTCATTAGGTAAAATAATATGGGTTTTTTCTCCTAAGTTAAATCTTTTAGCTACTTCAACCATAGGATTAATTCCAACCATTCTTCCTAAATTATAAAAATAAACATTACAAGACTTAGTAATAGCTTCAATTAAATTTACGGCTCCATGACCTTCTTTTTTCCAACATTTAAATACTTTATTGCCTAAATAATACTTACCTTGACATCTTATTTTATAATTAAGGTTAACCTTGTTGTTTTCTAAAGCAGCTATCATTACCACAATCTTAAAAACAGAACCAGGTGAATATTGAGCTTGAATAGCTCTATTCATCAAAATTTTATAAGGATGGTTTAGTATTTCATTGACCTTTTCTTTTCTTAAACGAGTAGTAAAGATATTAGGATTAAAACTTGGCTTGCTGATCAAGGTTAATATTTTACCATTATCGCTATTGATAATGACTACCGCTCCATGGTTATCTTTCATTGCTTCTTCAGCAATCTTTTGGATCTGAAAGTCAATAGTAAGATAAACATTTCTACCAGGTATAGGTTCTTTGTAATTTAATATTCTCAACTCTCTTCCTTTGGCATCTACTTCTACTTGCTTACCACCATCTTCTCCTTTTAAATGCTCATCTAATAACTTTTCTACACCGGTCTTTCCAATTAAGTCTCCTGGCTTATAATTTCCTTCTTCGCTTCCTTCTATCTCTTTCTCGCTTACTTCTCCAATGTATCCTAAAAGATGAGAAGCTAATTCACCGTAGACATAAAATCTTTTAGGACTTACTTGAATTATTACTCCAGGTAGATTTATTCTTTGTTCAGCTACTTTGATCATTGTTTCTTTAGGTACATTTTCTGCAACTAAGATAGACATAGAAGAAAGAGCCTTTTTTTTGTTGACTAAGAGCAAAATCTCTTCCTTTTTTTTACCTAAAATTTTAGATAACTTTTTAGCCATTTCCATGGTCTGTTTCTTATTTAAACCTATTTGAGTTACCATAATGTCAAAAGAAGGCCCAGTTTTTACTAAAGGAACTTTTTTATGATCATAAATTATTCCTCTTGGGGCAGGAATGTTGATTAGTTGAATCCTATTTTCTTCCGAAACTTGATAAAAATAATCTCCTTTAAGAATTTGAAGATAGAGCAATCTTACGATAATTATTAATAAAATAAGAAAGAAGGAGATACTTAAAAACTGTAATCTTTTTGTAACCTCAGTAAACTCAACTAAATTATTTTTCATTTCTTAACAGTTTTAATCCCCACAAAACAAAGATACCCATAAAAACGGTATAAATTGCACTCCAAAATATGTCCTTAATTAAGTATATATTTAAGGTGAGCCTACCAAGAGGAAGATTAAGAAGGATGATCAGAAAGGCATTAATAAAAGAGAAGAGAAAGAGAAGCAATAGCTTGATAATTGATTTTTTAATCTGGAAGTATTTAGAAGACAGATTGATAAGATAACTGATTAATACTTTAGAAAAAGCATTAGTACCTAAGACGCACCCTGATAATGAATCTTCGGCCAAGCCTATAATAAACCCAAAAACCTCTCCGTAAAACAGTCCTTGGTGTAAAGTGATTAGAAAGATACAAATTAAGAGTAAGTCAGGTTTTACTCCAAAAAATAAGATCTTGTTTAAAAAACTTGCTTGGAGGATTAAAGTTATAGAAAACAAGAGAATGAGAAAAAAGGCTTTAAATATTTTCTTTTGGAACTTATTGGCTAACAATCACTAATACTTCCTCTAATTTATTTTGATCTAAGGTAGGTAAAACATCTAAATCGTAAAATAAGTCTAATTGATAAGTAGATTTAATTTTAGAAATTTTTCCTACCAAAAACCCTTCCGTAAATACTCCTCCTTGACCAGAGGTTATGATTTCATCTCCTATCTGAATATCTGCTCTATTATCGACATAGTTTAATTTATAATTATAATTATTCCCTACCAAGACAGCACTAATCTTATTTCTCTTAATGAATACTCCTGCTTGGCTATTTCGGTCTAATAATAATATTACTTGAGAAGTATACCTTCCTACTTTCATTACCCTTCCCACTAATTCTTCCTTATTATTCATAAAAGTTACTACTTCCATATCTTTAGTCAGACCATGCTTACTTCCTTTATTAATAGTAATCATTTTAAATAAATTACTGGGGTCAAACACCACTACCTTAGCTAAGACAGTTTCATAAGGTAACCGACGTTGATAACGGATCATTTTTCTTAATCTTTCATTTTCTAAGAGGACTCTTTGGATATACTTTTTTTCTTTAGTAAGATGAACTATTTTTTTATTAAGTTCTTTATTTTCAACGATAAGTTGGTAGAAATTTTTTATACCTCTCTCATAATCTCTCAAATATAAGTTTCCTTCTACATACAACTCTTGAACAGGAGAGACCATTTCTCTCATTATGTTTCTAATTTTCTCTACTTTGAAAAAATTATTACAGATCATTAGAGATACAGAAATTCCCAGTAAAACTATTAATAGTTTTGTCTCTTTTTGTTTGATAGATAACTTAATCATTATTTATAACTTTATTTTTTCTAAAAGATTGATGTCTTCTAAGCACTTTCCTAAACCAAAGACTACGCATCTCAAAGGATCGGGATCGACCCGGACAGGAATGCCTGTCTTTTCAGAAATAAACTTGTCTAAATTCTTAAGAAGACTTCCTCCTCCGGTCATGACAATTCCATTTTCTAAGATATCGGAAGATAATTCTGGTGGAATATTTTCTAAGGTAGAGATGACTAAATCTAAGATTGAATTTACTACTTCTTTTAAAGCTAGATATATTTCATTAGAACCTATGGTTTTACTCTTAGGCAATCCAGAGCCAATATCTCGACCCCGTGCCTCCATAAATAATTCATTTTCTTCTTGAATAGCCAAACCAACCTTTATCTTTAATTCTTCTGCGGTTTGTTCTCCTATCCATAAGTAATAATTCTTTTTTAAGTAATGAATAATGCTTTCATCTATAGCCTGACTAGCGGTCCGGATGGAATTACTAATCACTACTCCACCCATAGAAATCACAGCTATTTCTGTAGTGCCACCGCCAATATCCAAGACCATATTTCCTTTAGGTTCATAAATATTAATATTAGCTCCAATTCCAGCCGCTACTGGTTCTTCAATCAAGAAAACTTTTCTTGCTCCAGATTGTTCTACTGCTTCTTTAACTGACTTCTTCTCTATATCTGAAATGATAGAAGGAATTCCAATGGCTACTCGTGGTCTTAAGAACGATTTTTTATTTTGAGCTTTAGATAAAAATCGAAGCAACATCTCTTTGACAATCTCAAGATTAGCAATAACGCCGCCTTTCATAGGTTTAACAACTTCTACATTAGCCGGAGTTCTACCTATAATCTTACGAGCTTCTTCGCCGACTAAGATAATTTTATTAGTTTGTCTATTGATACATACTACCGAGGGTTCAAATAAAACAATACCTTCTCCTCTTTTATAAATTAAAGTATTGACTGTTCCTAAATCTATTCCTATATCATTAATAAAATATCTTTGAAAAAAATTAAATAAGCCCATTTTACCTACCTTCTCCTTTTTAATTTATTTTTTAGACTTCAGATCAGTTGGATTTAATTTAAAGATTTTTTTCCATTCTTCTTTTGCTTTTTTAAATTTACCCATCCTTAAATAAACTTTACCCAACCAATATCTTCCTTTTATTGAATTTTTATCAATATCTAAAACCTTTTGACAATGTTTTAAAGTTTCTTCATTGGAGTTAAGATAATAAAATACTTCACCTAAACCTAAATGAGTATTTAATCTTATTTTTGGAGATAAATTTCTTTGTTCCAGGACTTGGTTAAACTTTTCCATCGCCTTACGATAATCTCCTTTTGATTTGTAGGTCCAAGCAATGTTAAAGAGAATATTTGAGTCATTACTCTTCATTTTTAAAGCATTTTCATAATTTAAGATAGCTTTATCAAAGATATCATTTTTAAAATAGACATGACCTAAATATAAATATGTCTCATAATTGTTGTAACCCCTATTAATAGCTTCTTCTAAATTTTGAATAGCTTCAACATAATAGTAGCTCCCATTTAATTCTCTGCTCTTTTTAAAATAAGCTATTCCTAAGCGAGAAAAGATTATGGGGTCAATTAACTCTTCCTTATCAAGAGCTATAGCCTTACGATAATATTTAATGGTTTCGTCAGTATATCTTATTAAGTCCTTTTCATCCGTGGGATTGATTACTTTTTTATAAAAGAGATCTCCTAATTCAATACATTTCTCAATATTGGTTGGGTCTTTAAGGAGTATTTTTTTAATATTCTCTATTTTTTCATTATCTCTTTTGCATTTATAAAGATATAGGCAAGTTAATGTTATTAATAACCCCAAAGACAAACTAAAAAAGAGAAGTTTTCTTTTATTCTCGTTTAACCAGGTAATCCTTTTCTTAATCTTTCTTTTAACCTTATAAATCATTTCCAGCCATAATTTCTAAAATCTTTTACTGAAATGCTGAAAGCTAAGTTACTTACTAATTAATAATAACAAAAGTAAATATCAATTTCATCAAGAGCAAATATTTTCTGTAACAGCAAAATGAAAATGTCCTGTTTTCCGTTAAATAGAAATGTCCTATTTTGTATTAGATAAAAATGATCTTTTATATGGGTTTATTTTAAACTTCCTCCAAGGGTGATCCAATGGAAGAATATGCACCTTTC
>JAHJRX010000052.1 GCA_018830565.1 bacterium
TAATATGACTGAAATGTGGAAGATATTCAATGGAAGAGTGGGTCAAGGTTCTCCTGCTCCTCCTTGATAATTTGTCCAGTAAAAGATATGGGTAAAGATAAGTTGATAAAGGGGGAAAGTAGCAAAGCCACAGGGGGATTTAATTGCTTACGCCGGATGAGCGAAAAAATTTAATGGACCATTTTGTCGGCTACAACATTTCACCTGATATGGCGCGGCTTCCCAAAGTTAATCTCTATCTGCATGGCTTTCCAAGCCCGACCATTTTTGAATACGATACACTATCAAGCGAGAAAAAGTGGGACAAAAATTTTGATAATATGATGAAGAAAATCGTAGCTGCTCAATATTTATTCCTTACCTGATTGGAGTGATAAGTATCTCGTTTTTGATACTGGCCTAGAATCTGTTTTGTAAAATCTTATAATGAGAATGGCTAATAATATATATATATATTCACTGTTGGGTATGTTATAATTATGTAAATCGTTGATTTGACTTAAAATATCATTATCGCCACCAAGATAAAACGACTTGTTTAATATAACTTGTTAGGTGCAAGATATAAACAAAATATATTAATCAGTTATCAATGCCCAATAAATCTCTGAAATATCCGATCTAAAACTACCTCAAAGGAGAGATAGATGAATTGGTATATAAAAACAATTGATGAGTGCTTGTCGCACTGGCAAACTAACAAAGTAACAGGGCTTTCCTCAACTGAAGCCTTAAAAAGATTAAAGGAGGCAGGGTCTAATCAATTAAAGGAAAAAAAACGGATTGGTCCTTTGGCAATGTTTCTCCGTCAGTTTACGGACTTTATTATCCTGGTTTTAATAGGAGCGGCTATTATTTCAGGCATACTTGGAGAATGGATTGATTCACTTGCGATTTTAACTATTGTTGTTTTTAACTCTATTATGGGATTTGCTCAGGAGTTTAAAGCGGAAAAGGCACTTGCTGCCTTAAAAAAGCTGACTGCTCCCACCGCAAAGGTTATTCGAGATAGCCAGCTTCAGGTTTTACCAACAGTCTCTATTGTGCCGGGGGATATTATTCTTCTTGAAACAGGGGACATTGTCCCCGCAGACCTGAGGTTAATAGACTCCCAACGGCTGTCTATTGAAGAAGCATCTCTGACCGGTGAATCTGTTCCTGTTTCAAAGGATGCAGGAAGATGCTTTGAAGGAGTGATTAGCCTTGGAGACCAAAAGAATATGGCCTTTATGAGCACTATTGTTACTGCTGGTAAAGGGATAGGTGTAGCAGTTAAGACAGGAATGCAGACCGAGCTTGGTAAAATAGCCGATATGGTTCAGTCGGTTGAAAAGGAGTCAACCCCTCTTCAAAGACGGTTAGAACAGTTTGCTAAGTGGTTAGTTTATGTTTGCCTGATCATTTGTGTCATTATCTTTGTGGTCGGGATATTGAAACAAGGAAAAATAATAGAGATGTTTCTTACAGCCGTAGCCGTAGCCGTAGCCGCTATACCGGAAGGATTACCAGCCGCGGTAACCATTACCCTGGCTTTAGGTGTCCAGCAAATGGCGAGAAGACATGCTTTGATAAGAAGATTGCCTTCGGTAGAAACATTAGGGTGCGTTATGGTTATTTGCTCTGACAAGACAGGCACCTTGACCCAAAATGAGATGACGGTAACAAGAATCTTTACCTTTAACAAGTGGGTTGAATTAACTGGTGTGGGATATGAGCCTGAAGGTGGATTTTACCAGGAAGCATCTCCTCTTGCCCCTCAACAAGACCAAAGCCTGATGCTCTTGTTAAAAACAAGTTTGTTATGTAATAATGCTAAGCTATATAAAAATGAGGAAGGTTGGAGAATAATTGGTGACCCAACCGAGGGGGCCTTAATTGTCGCGGCAAAAAAGGCCGGCTTATCTCAAGAAGAGGTGCTAAATGAATATGAGCCTTTGGCTGAGATTCCTTTTGATTCAGAACGGAAGATGATGACCACTATTTACAAGGACCCTAATGGAAAAAGGATTGCCTTTACCAAGGGCGCTCCCGATATCTTGTTAAATCTTTGCAAAGATATCTATAGCCAGGGTGAAACAAGAAGATTAAACGAGGAAGATAAAACCACTATCCTCCAAGCAAATGAGATATTTGCCTCGCAAGCCCTACGTGTTATCGGGTTTGGATATAGAGAGATTAATGATGAAAAAGACATTGAAAAAGAGATGACCTTTCTTGGACTAATGGGAATGATTGACCCGCCGCGGGAAGAGGTCAAGTCAGCTATGATTGAATGCAGGACCGCTGGTATAAAAACAGTGATGATTACCGGGGACCATAAGATTACCGCCATAGCTATTGCTAAAGAGTTAAACACCTTTGATGAGACAAAGGATATGGCTCTTTCTGGAATAGAGCTTGACGCCTTCAGTGATTTAGAATTTGAAAAGATAGTAGAGAAGGTCAAGGTATATGCCCGTGTCTCACCAGCAAATAAGTTAAGGATAGTTAAGGCCTTAAAGGCAAAGGGATATACCGTCGCTATGACTGGTGATGGTGTTAATGATGCCCCGGCGGTTAAAGAGGCCGATATTGGCATTGCTATGGGTATTACCGGGACAGATGTGACCAAAGAGGCATCAGATATGATCCTGACAGACGATAATTTTGCCTCTATTGTTGCGGCTATTAAGGAAGGGAGAAGGATTTATGCTAATATTAAGAAAGCTATCCATTTTTTGATTTCATGTAATATCAGCGAAATACTGGTCATATTTGTGGCCATGATCATCGGAATGCCCCTACCACTTTTAGCCTTGCAGATATTATGGACAAACTTAGTCACGGATGGACTTCCGGCCTTAGCCCTATCTGTTGAGAAAACAGAGTCAGGAATAATGAAACAACCACCCCGTTCACCAAAAGAGAAAATCATCACCAAACCCTTAGGCATCTTAATGTTTATTCAGGGAGTAGTCATGGGACTGTGTACCTTGATAGCATATGGAATTTATAATCCCTATCAGGATCTGGTAAAGGCAAGAACCGTTGCCTTTACGGTCTTAATCTTATGTCAGAAATTTCATATATTTAATTGTAGAAGTGAGAATGTTTCCTGTTTTAAGATTGGATTTTTTTCTAACTGGTGGCTAATATGGTCTGTTTTGTTCATCATTCTTACTCAGGTAGCTATTATTTATGTTCCGTACTTACAGCCAATCTTTAGAACCGTGCCTTTGAACTTAACTGATTGGGGTATAATCTTAGGTATTTCCATTTTACCTTTAGTAATTATGGAGATTTATAAGCTATTTACAAAATACCAAATCCGTAACTAAGATTAATCATAAAGATACGAACATTAAGACTAGTAGAAGGAAGACTAATGGAAATAGCCGGACTCTTTCATGTTCATTCTGTTTATTCGTATGATGGTGAACTTTCTTTAGAAGAAATTATTGCTTTGGCTCAAAAGCATAAATATAGATTTGTCGTCTTAAATGAGCACCCCAACGAGTTTAGTCAAGAGAAATATAAAGAACTATTAGCTAATTGCCAACGATTATCGAGTCAGGATTTTTGCTTATTACCAGGGATGGAATTTGCTTGTGATAATAACTGTTTGCATATTTTAGCTTTAGGTTTACAAGATCTTACTTTTGAAAATGATCCAGTTAAGATCTTAGACTTTATAAGAAGTCAAGGTGGTTTAGCTATCTTAGCCCATCCCTACAGAAAGGAAGCTTATAAATTAACCAGTCATCTTTTGTCTAAATTTGCAGGCATAGAAATATGGAATGCAAGGGAAGATGGTAAAGGTATGCCTAAGTTTCAAAATATTAAGATGTTACGAAGATTGAGAAGAGAAGGATATAAACTTTTAGGCTTTGGAGGATTAGATCTTCACAACTTAAAAGATTTTGGATTGGTGAAAACCATTGTAAAAGTTAAAGATCTCTCTGCTGAGAATTTATTAAAAGCTTTCAAAGAAGGAAATTTTTATATTAAGAAGGGTATTTTTGCTGTTGATAGTCAAGGAAATATAAAGTATTTAGGGGAATATTTTTACATACTTAGCCGCTTTTTATATGCTTCTTTTAAAAACATCGCTAAATTGATAGAAAAGCTTTTCCAGCTTCTCAAGATTAAACCTCCTGAATTTATGATGAAGATAGCTCGCAAGTTATTTTAGATCTACCAGCTATATTAACCACCATTACAGCACTTATATGCAATCCATTAATTAAGTTGACATACCTCGTAGGGAAAATCCACCCCCCTACCCCCGCCAGCGGGGGACAGCCTCGTGAATGTCCATTGTTTCGTTGCCTTTTCGGACAAGGACAAGCCTATCCCCCGCTGGCGGGGGTAGGGGGGTGGAAATACAACTATTATGTCAAGTTATTTATCAGATAGCACTTATTAACCAAAATTTGACATAGAGCAAATTAATTTGAGGGCAAACAAGTTTATCTTTTATTGCTCGGCATTATTTCCTATGTCTAGTTTTCGTTAATAACTACTATAATTACTTACTTTCCATGACAATGTTTATACTTTCTTCCACTTCCACAATAGCAGAGGTCATTGCGCCCCATCTTTTTATTCTTTAAAACTTCCTCAGATTCTAAAGAGATCTCTTCAAGAGAGGCGGATGAAGTTCTCGGTTTAGAAGCAACTTCTACTTTAAATAGATACTCCATAATCTCTTCTTTGATCTTATAAATTAGCCCTTCAAACATCTGGAAAGCTTCTCTTTTATATTCAACTAAAGGATCTTTATGGCCGTAAGCTCGCAAACCAATACCTTCTTTTAGGCAATCCATACCGTAAAGATGATCCTTCCAATGAGAATCAACAATTTGGAGCATAATCATTCTTTCGATGTTATTCATTAATTCCTTGTCGATGCTCTCTTTTTTGTTTTGATAAAAGCTAATCATAAAATTTGATACTTCTTCTTTTAATTTTTGAGAATCTTGTAATTCGTGGTTAAACTTAAGTTTTTGAAAATTTGTATTAGTAAGCTGGGATATCTTTTCTTTTAAAGTCTTAATTTCCCACTCTTCAGAATAAAGATCAGAAGGACAATATAAATCTACTAAACTTTCTACATTTTCCTCGATAAGTTCTTTGATATGTTCCCATAAATCTTCTTCCTCTAAAATAGCATCTCTTTCCCGGTAAATAACTCTTCTTTGTTCATTCATGACATCATCGTACTCTAAAAGTCTTTTTCGAATATCAAAATTATAGTATTCTACTTGCTTTTGAGCTCTTTCAATAGCTTTAGTTACTAAATTGTGCTCTATGGGTTGATCTTCAGGAATATTTAGCCTACCCATAAGATTAGAGATCCGCTCACTCCCAAAAAGTCGCATCAGGTTATCTTCTAAGGAGAGATAAAATCGAGAAGAACCTGGATCCCCTTGTCTACCAGAACGACCTCGTAGTTGGTTGTCAATTCTTCGAGCCTCATGCCTTTCGGTGCCAATAATATGTAGTCCTCCTAATTCAACTACTCCTTTTTCTAAGACAATATCGGTACCCCGACCCGCCATATTAGTAGCAATAGTTATTGCATTTTTTCGCCCTGCTAAAGCTATAATTTGAGCTTCTTTTTCATGATATTTAGCATTTAGAACTTGATGAGGAACACTTTTTTTACTTAGCATCTTACTAAGCCTTTCTGATTTTTCTACAGAAATGGTGCCTACTAAGGCTGGCTGACCTTTTTGGTATAATTCTTCAATCTCCTTAGCAATATTCTTAAACTTTTCTTTTTCTGTTTTATAGATAGCATCAGGATAGTCATGGCGGATCATCGGTTTATTGGTAGGCATAACTACTACCTCTAATTTATAAATTTTGTCAAATTCTTCAGCTTCGGTATCGGCAGTTCCAGTCATTCCAGCTAATTTTTCATATAATCTAAAGTAATTTTGAAAAGTTATGGTCGCTAAGGTTTGGTTTTCTTTAGCAATCTTGACCATTTCTTTAGCTTCTAAGGCTTGATGGAGACCTTCGCTATATCGTCTTCCCGGCATAAGTCGTCCTGTAAATTCATCGACAATAATTACTTCACCATCTTTGACAATATAATCTACCTCATTTTTAAATAAATAATGAGCTTTTAAAGCTTGAATGATATGATGAACCACCTCGATATTTTTAGGGTTAAACAAATTACTAATCCCTAATAATCTTTCTGCTTTTTTTACGCCCTCTTCCGCAAGAGAGACTGTTTTTGTTTTTTCATCGATTTGAAAGTCAGCTTCTATCTTAAATTTAGGAACAAGCCGGTTAATAGTATAGTATTTATCGGTAGACTCTTCGGTAGGCCCAGAAATGATTAAAGGGGTTCGAGCTTCATCAATTAAGATGCTATCTACTTCATCCACAATTGCATAAAAATGCCCTCTTTGGACTTTTAACTCTATGTTAGGGACCATGTTATCTCGTAAGTAATCAAAACCAAACTCATTATTAGTACCATAAGTAACATCATCACGATAAGCTAATCTTCGTTCTTTATACCCCATATCATGTTGGACAACACCTACCTTAAGCCCTAAAAATTCATATATTGGTCCCATCCAATGAGCATCTCGACGGGCTAAATAATCATTTACGGTAATTACATGGACTCCTCTCTCTAAAAGAGCATTTAAATACACCGCCAAAGTAGCCACCAAAGTCTTACCTTCTCCTGTCTTCATCTCGGCTATCTTTCCTTGATGAAGAACAATGCCTCCCATAATTTGGACATCAAAATGGCGCATAGAGAGAGTTCTTTTAGAAACTTCTCTCACTACTTCAAATGCTTCTGGTAAAATATCTTCTAAAGTTTCTCCTTTTTTTAATCTTTCTTTAAATTCTACAGTCTTATTCTTTAAAACTTGATCTGAGATTTTTGAAAATTCCTCTTCCCATTGATTAACTTCTTCCACCACCGGGGTAAGTTTTGCCAGATCTCTTTCTTGTTTGGTGCCAAATATTTTTTTAAGAATTAATTCCAACATTTTTTTGCTCCAAGGTTAATAATCTCTTCTTCCAGTCTAAGCCACCGGAAAAACCACCCAGCTTTCCGTCTTCTTTAATTACTCGATGGCAAGGAATAATAATAGGCAAGGGATTATTATGTAAAGCTTGTCCTACTGCTTGGTAGGCTTTGTCTTTCCCAATCTGGATAGCTACCCATTTGTAACTTCTTGTTTCTCCGTATGGAATATCTAAAGTAGCCATCAAAACTTTTTTCTGAAATTCACTTATCCTTGAAAAATCAAGTTTATAATCTCTAAAAAGTATACTCTTGCCTTTAAAGTAGTTTTTTAAATCTTCTTCTAATCTTAGATCTGATCTTTGAGTTAAATTTTCTATCTCTTTTGTTAACTCTTCTAATTTAGAAGAAAGTTTCACAAATTTAAGTCCTTCTTCAGAATAAAGAATAAAAATTCCTCTCTGATGGGCATTTAAGGTAGTGTAGTATGTATTCATGATAGTTAAAAAGCTACTATGATGAAAAACTATTTAACTTTAATTAAGCTATACCCCATCTTTATTCTTTTTAGAAGAGAAGGATGGCTAAAGAAATATGCTTCGATAAAAGGATGGACTTTGATTTCAGAAAGATTTTGATCACCTAAGGCAATCATACTACTTATAAAAGAGAGAGGATTTAAAGTAACCTCTAAAGCAAATTTATCGGCATTCTTTTCCATTATTCGAGAAATACTATTCTTTAAAGGTAAAAAGATAAAGGAAATGATAGAAAAAGAAAGAATTAATAAGGGTAGGTTAGCAATATTCGATACTTCGGAAAGACCAAATAAAGCTCCTAAATACTTTAAAGAAAGATTTACCAAGTAAAAACAGACAAAAGAAGCAATCGCTTCTACGCCTATTAACTTCCAAAGATGTTCATAATAATGATGCCCTAATTCATGAGCAAAGACGACTTCTATTTCATCATGGCTAAATTTTTCTAGAAGAGTATCACTTAAGATCACACAACGTGTATTTCCTATACCTGTTAAGCCAGCATTGGCTTTCTTGGTCTCTTTACTGAGATTAATCTTATAAACATTCTTGACAGAAATATTCATTTTTTGGCATAAATTAATAAGCTTATTTCTTAAAATTTCATCTTCTATCGGAATTAGTTTATAAAAAAGAGGAATTAAGATCAAGGGGGCCAAGTGACTAAGAATGATGCTAAAAAATGTAAAGATTATCGAAGTATAAACCCACCAAAAATTTGGATAACCTCGTAAGAAGTAGTAAATAGTCTCAATAAGTATTAACCCAACGACCAGAGAAACAATAGTCTTTTTAATATTTTCTAAAATCCAAGCAGGAATACTTTGATTGGAAAGATTAAACTTATGCTCTACTACGAAACTTACATGAAAATCAGTAGGTAAGGTAATAAGGTTAAACAAGATTAAAACAATAAAGAAATAAGCAGCATTAAGCAGCCAATCTTTTTCTAGATATGAAGAAAGAGTACCCTCTAACCAAAGAGAAGCCTCGCTAATTAAGAAAACAAGGAGCAGAACTAGATAGAGGATGGAATAGATAATATTAAGTTTCCGGCAAAGTTTAGAATATTCCTTGGCTGTTTTTCTTTTATGAATATTAAACTTTCGAGATACCTTCATCTTTTTTATAAATATTAATCTTCATATAGTAGTTATTAACGAAAACCTTATATAGGAAATAATACCAAGCAATAAAAGATAAACTCGTTGGCACTCAAATTAATTTGCTCTATGTCAAATTTTCATTAATAAGTGTTATAAGTCGGTAACCATTAGTTAATACTTACGAATTTTCGAGATATCTTTATCTTTTTTTAGGAGTAATTATCACTCTTCGATTTATACCCTCCCCTATGCTCTCAGTCGCTACAAATCTGTGATCTTGTAAAGCAGCATGAATTGTCCTTCTATCCTCAACATTCATAGGCTCAAGGCTTAAATCTCTTTTTGTCTTATCAACCTTATTGGCTAAACGGTAAGCTAAGTTTCTTAAAGTATCCTCTCTTCTTTTTCGATAATCTTCGGTATCAATAATAATTTTCCCCCATAATTGATCTTTTTTATCTTTATTAATTAATAAATTAACCAAATACTGAAGAGAATTTAAGGTTTGACCTCTCTTCCCAATAATAATTTTACTATCCGAAGTTTCAATATTTATTAAAATAGCTTCTTTTTCATCCTTAACTTCTATTTTAGCTTCTATCTTCATCAACTCTAGAATTTTACTAACCAGCTCTACCGCTACCTTGCTTGTCTTGCGATCAACGATAACTCTTATTTTAGCTGGCTTAGAACCTACCAAGCCAAATAAGCCCCTGCTACCTTCATCTAAAATTTCTATCTTAGCTTCTTCTCTGGTAATGCCAAGCTTTTTTAAAGCTTCCTCAATCGCTTCCTCTGTAGTTCTTCCTTCTTGTTCCAAAGTTTTCATTATAACCTCCTCCTAGAAATTTCATTTTCCTCCTAAAGATTTAACTTCCCTCCTATTTTTCACTTCGCATGATTAGATATTGTTGACCAATAGATAAGATATTTTGAACTATCCAGTATAACATTAAACCAGCGGGAAAGTTTAAGAACATAACGGTAAAGACAACTGGCATCCAAAGCATTATCTTAGCTTGAGTAGGATCAGTAGTAGGAGTCATCTTTTGTTGAATAATCATGGTCGCACCCATTAGGATAGGAAGGATATAATAAGGATCCTTCTGAGAAAGATCCTGCCACCAAAAAATAAACTTTGCATTTCGTAGTTCAATGGCGGCGTTAAGAGCATTAAATAGTGCATAAAATACTGGTATCTGCAAAATTAAAGGCAAGCATCCTCCCAAAGGATTAACTTTATATTTTTTATATAAAAGCATTAACTCTTGATTAAATTTTTCTTTATTGTCTTTATATTTTTCTTTTAATTCAGCAAGTTTAGGTTGAATTTTACTCATCTCTTTCATTGATTTTAAACCTTTAGCGGTTAGAGGATAAAGAATTATTTTTATCAAGATAGTTAATAGTATTATCGCTACTCCATAATTGTGACACCATTTATATAAACTTTTTAAAGCCCAAAGTAAGATTAAAGCTATGGAATTTAATTCAGAAAGATCTTCAACGTTTTTAGAAAGAGCTTTAAGTTCTTCAAATTTTTTGGGACCTAAATAAATCTTAAACTTAAAATTAAAATCTCCATGAGGACTAATTATTTTATCGTTTAAATAAATAGAGGTAGACATTTTATTCTTAATATCCTTATTAAAAACTACCTTATTTACCTCACCTTCGGGAACTATTACTAAAGTAAAATACTGATCACTCTCGGCAACCCAAGATATATTATTTAAGAGTTGGCAAGTCTTAATTTCTTCCCAATCTTCTTTTTGGCCTGTAAACATAGCCGAAACTTTCTCTAAAAACCCTTCTCCTTTATACTTAACTTTATCCATCTTTCCATTCTTAAAATAAGATTGAAAGTTTTTTTCTGCTTGCGTTCCCTTGTCTATGAGCCCTATATTTGAAGAATTCCAAGATAGAGCTAAATTATTGGCTTGAAGATTGGAAGAGGTGTTATTCTGTAAGGTTAAACAAAGATCAAAGGAATATTTTTCAGGATAAAATACATATCTCTTGATTAGCTTTATCTCTGGATTACCTGGATCGAGATAAATAAACTCTTTTTCATAGTTATTGATAGAATTAAAGTCTTTTAAGACCAAGTTTTTTGTTTGAAAAGTTGTGGAGAGAGGACCAGTAAAACCTTCAATCTTCTTTACTAGAAGAACCTTATCATGGTTGGCAAGATATTTATTTAATTCAAAAGAGTAAATATTTCCATAAGGAGAAATTTTTGCTTCGATAAGATTAGTCTTAACAGTTAATTTTTCAGGAGGAATATTTAGAGGAATATCTAAAATGGGAATTTCTTGAGGAGAAACTATCTTTTTTCCTTTAAGCAAGAAGGTGGTAGTTTTTTCTGGAGAAGGAATTTCTTTGGTATTCTTTGTTGAAAGAGCTGTTTCTTTTTTTGGGGAAATCTTCTTTGGAGAAATATACTGAAAATAGTAGTGATTATAGAAAAAGAGCACTAAGGCCGATAAAAATATGGCTAAAATCATCCTTTTTTGCATAATTAATTCCTACGGTAAAGGATCGTATCCAGGTAAGCAAAAAGGATGGCATCTTAAAATTCTCTTTAAAATATGAAAACTTCCCATCATTATTCCATACTTCAATATCGCTAATTTAGCATATTGAGAACAACTGGGAATAAATCTACAGTGATTTCCTATAAGAATTGAAATATATCTTTGGTAACATTCTATCAACCAAATTGCTATCCTTGCCATCCTCATTGACCACTTAATTTAATAACTTAGCTTTTATGAATAAGCCCATAAAATATGGTTCTATAGATTCAAAAGAGATAACTGGAAATATCTTTCTTACTACCACAATAAGATCAAGATTATTTTTGATCTTATCTTTATTTAATCTATAAATTTCTCTAAGAATTCTCTTTATCTTATTTCTAACTACTGCCTGGCCAACCTTTTTGCTTACAGAAAAACCAATTCTTTTATTTTCATCCTCTCGGGCTAAAATATACAAACTTAAATATTGGTTATTAAAAAATTCTTTATTTTGGTAAACAACTTTGAAGTCTTTAAAAGATAAAAGATGTTCTTTTTTAGAAAACGAGAAGTTTTTCATAGATTAAGACTAAGGAGTAAGTTTCTTTCTTCCTTTAGCTCTCCTTCTACTAAGAACTGATCTTCCTCCTTTGGTGCTCATTCTAATTCTAAAGCCATGCGTCTTAGCTCTTCTTCGATTATTAGGTTGAAAAGTTCTCTTCACTATAACCTCCTAGATACCAAATTAATTTATTATATTTAAATTACTCTTCTTTGTCAACAGGTAATTTGAAACCTGTGTTAGCCATTCTAATTATAAGATTTTACAAAACAGATTAACTTAATTTCTACGATTTTATTATTAAACCTCTCTGAGATAGCCGGGCTAATCTTTGCTATATCTTTTTACCAATTCCAAAAATACTTAAAATTTCCTGGAAATATTTTTTTTCAAAAATAAAGACTAAAGAAAAGTAGCTAATGATTACTAAGACTACAAAGATGGAAAGAGAGTAAATGTTTATAGAAATAACGGTCAGGCAATAAATTAACTTAATTAAAAATATGGAGATTAAAGAAAAGATTAAAGGTTGTTTTAAGCAATTAAGATATTCCCAAGGCTTTATTTCTAAAATATTGCTCACTTTTTTTAGAGCATAAATAAGTCCTATTCCTAAGGATCCCACCATAACTAAGCTTATCCCAAATATACCATAAAACTTAGTCGTATGATAAAGAAGGGGCAGGCAAATGATAAGTTGAAGCATTACTACTCTTTGTAAAATCTTTGGTTGGCCTGTAGACATGAAGATATTTCCTGTCGTGCCACTTAAAGCACGGAATAGTCCATAAAAAGAAAGAACTTGTAATGGAATTATTGCTTCTTGCCATTTTTCTCCTAAAATAATCTTAATAAAATCTTCAGCAATCACAAAAGTGCCCAAGGAAAGAGGAATAACAATAATGGAGATACACTTAAACACTTTAAGATAAGTAACTTTATAGAATTTTTTATCTTCCTGGATCTTAGAGAAAGCTGGAAACATTACTCTATTTACTAATTGGGTAATATTAGTGGCGGGGAGATTAGCAATGTTAAAAGCCATCGCATAAAGACCTAAAGCTGAAGCTTCTAATATCTTTCCAATAAATATACTATCAATATGAGTATAAATAAAAATAAGCAACCATGATCCGATAATATATTTACCATAATTAAGTAATTCCTTGGAAATAGCCTTGTTAAATTGAAACTTAGGCCTCCAGGAAGAAATATACCAAATTAAGATTAAAGACATAATTTTATAAACAACATGACCATAAACAATACTCCACAAACCATAGCCCAAGTAAGCTAAACTAATAGCTACCCCAGTATATCCTACGGTAGGTAAGATTTCAGCTATAACCTTCTTTTTAAATCTCAATTCTTTTTCTAATAAGAAAGAAGGCACTACTTCTAAAGAAGATAAAACAATCGTCAAGGCTAATAGCTTAACGACTGGAGCAAGAGAAGCATTCTTAAAGAAGATAGCTATTAAAGGAGCAATTAAGTATCCTAAGGCAAACAAGGAAATACCAATAATGGGGGTAAGAATAAAAGCTGTATCAGCTGTCTTTTCAATCTCATCTTTTTTATAAATGATAGCTTGCCCGATTCCTAAGTCACGAAACATTTCTAAAACTTGAATGATTAAAAACCCAATGGCAATAATGCCAAAATCTGCCGGAGAAAGAAGGCGGGCTAAAATAATACTAGTTACAAAATGGAGAACGCGGGTGCTAAAAATAGAAAGCCCTACCCACCGAAGTCCCGAAACAGTCTTTTCTTTTAACTCTCCCATGATTACTTAATTCTCTAGTCCCATATTTTTAAACATCTGATCGATAATCTTCTCTAAGGCATTAAAGCTATACTCTTGAATGCACTTTTCTCGGGCTTTCTTTCCAAGCCTTATTGCCTCTTCTTCGTTTTCCAAAAGATAAGAGATACTTTTAGAAAGTGCTTCTATGTCATTAGTATCTACAACCAAACCACATCCGGCTAATATTTCTGGAATTTCAGAGACTTTAGTAGAAATAATAGGTTTAGCCATAGCCATAGCATCAAAGAATTTAGAAGGGACTTGTCCTATTGTCCAAGAAGTTTCTCTTTGGGGTAAAACTACAATGTCAGCCATAGATAGATATTTAGGAATATCATTAAAAGAACACATCCCAAAAAGAAGAAGTTTATCTTTCCCTTTTTGAGCTAAGTGATTAATAAAGGTATTATCCTTAGTAACCCCTATAATCATTAACTTGACATCATTCCTCTTTAGTCTAATAATAGCTTCTAATGTCTCCTCTAATCCTTTTTGAGAACGAGGAGTACCTAAGAACATCACCAAACGGTAATTACTTAATTGCCTCTCTTCCTTTAAGGCTTCTTTATTAAATCTTTCTGGATTACAAAAATCTGTATCTCTTCCTTGAGGAAGCTTAATTCCTCCAAACTTTTTTTGTAAAAAATTTGAGACACTGGTTACCTGATTGGCATACTTGGTTAAACGTTCCATTAATAGCAGGTAAGGATAAGCGTTGGGATATAAGATATGACGTAAGGAGTTGCAAAACCTGCTTAATCTTGACTGGTGAAGATAAAAACCAACCTGCCAATCATCGATGTCTAAGATTAAGGGAGTCTGGTGGATAATTTTATTGATTAAACCTACTCCATAACTTGAAGGCTGAGGAGTAACCGCATAGACCAGATCTCCTTCAATTTTATCTATTATCTTTTTTGCTTCTGCCAAGAAGAAAGGATACTTTTTTCCAACTACTTGGATAAAACTAAATTCACCTGTCTGGCAAGGAGTCCAAATACCATCTCCAAAGACTGGTCCTATGATTTGGACCGTATGTTTTCGCGATAAAACCTTAGCTAAAACATAGACCCGAGCTAAACTATTGTTTGATAAATCATGGCCTAAGATAGTAATTTTCATTAATCTAAAATTTTAAAAAATCTTTTATAGTAAGTTACAGTTTTATTTATTCCTTCCTCTAAAGAAAGAGGTTCTTTCCAAGAAAGTTCTTTTTTAGCCAAACTTCCGTTCAAAGAGATTCTTCTAATTTCTCCTGGAATAGGATCACCATAAACAGGATCTAATTTAAAACTTGTTACCTTTTTTAGAGTTTGGAATAATTCATTGACATTGGTCTCTTTGCCGCTTCCTATATTGTAAGTTTTTCCATCGCCTTTAGTTAAAGCTAAAAAAGTAGCTTCTACTACATCTCCTACATAAACATAATCCCTGGTTTGTAATCCGTCTCCAAATATAGTTGGCTGCATATTTTTTATCATTTGTTGAGTAAAAACAGCGATAACCCCGGCTTCTCCTAAAGGATCTTGTCTGGGGCCATAGACATTAGGGTATCTGAGGATGGTATAGTTAAGATCGTAGTTTTCTTGGTACATATAAAGGTAGTGTTCTACGGTATGCTTACTGGCTCCATAAGGACAGAGGGGATTGATAGGGTGGGCTTCGTCTACTGGTAGGTATTTAGGTTCGCCAAAGACTGCTCCCCCGGTAGAAATATAAATAAATTTAGAAACTTTAAATTTTTTACAATTTTCGATTAGATTAATAGAGCCTAAGATATTAACCTTAGCATCAAAGAGAGGATCTTTTAAAGAATGACGAACATTCATCTGGGCGGCAAAATGAATAAGATAATCAAACTTCTCTTTTTCAAAGATCTCAGAAATCGTAAGCTCGTTAATATCCAGTTGATAAAATTTAGCTTTTTTATGAATATTTTCTAGATGTCCCGTAGATAGATTATCCACCACTACTACTTCTATGCCTTCCTCAACCAGTCTATCCAAGCAATTAGACCCAATAAAACCTGCTCCTCCCGTAACTAAAACCTTCATAAATCCTCCTCCTTAAAATTTTTTAAGTAGTAATTATCCTTTTAAGCTGTTCTCCTAAAATATAGTTTCTTAATTAAGGTATTGCGTAAGCATTTAGCCTGAAGCTTAAACAGTTTTTAGCAGTGTTAGACTATAGAGAAAAAGTGTCCAATCGCGTGCATTTCGTTTTTGCCTTGATTTTCCTGCTTCTGGCTGAACGGATTACTGGGCTGTAATGCCTTGTATCCCCCGCTGGCGGGGGTAGGGGGTGGTGCTCAAAACTAACCGCTGGTAGCTGAACACTTACTCTTTTAGGAGCATATTTCCTTTAAATAATCTTTAAGTGCTTCTTTCCAGGGCCTCATCTTATTTAATCCCATAAGTTCTAACTTATAGTTTTTAATTGCTTCAGAACGTGCCCGGGGAGCAGCTAAAGGAAAAGCAGCTGAAGAAATAGGCTTAATCTTGATATCCTTTTCTAATATCTTGGCAATCTCTAAAGCAACATCATATCGGCTACATACTCTTTCATTAGCTAAATGGTAAGTACCATAGAATTTAGTCTTAAGAAGTTCTTTCATATTAAGGACTAATTCTTTAGCGTAAGTGATAGTTCCAAATCTATCATTAACTATCAATAATTCTTCTTTTTCTCTCATTAATTGAACAATTTTACCCACAAATTTTATATCTTTTTTTCCTCCTCCTATCATCCAACCTGCTCGGATAATAAAGAACTTGTCTAATAAAGACTTGACTACATTTTCTCCTTCTAATTTAGTCTGGCCATATACACTTAAAGGATTAGGGATGTCAAATTCAGTATAAGGCTCTGTCTTTTGGCCATCAAAGACTCCTCCAGTGCTAAGATAGGTCATTTCAAGATTATATTTTTGACAAGCTAAGGCTAAAAAGTAAGTACCTAAAACATTTACTCGATAAGCATGGTCTACTTCGATTTCACATTTATCTACATTAGTTTCAGCCGCTAAATGAACAACTCCTTCTGGTCTTACTTTTTCTATAACGGAGAAGACTTGTTCTTGATCGCAAATATTTAATTCTTCTAAGTCTGTCAAGAAGAGCTCTTTTTTGTCATAGACTTCTCTTAAATAACTTCCTACCATGCCTTTACCACCAGTAACTAGGATCATTTTACTACCTCTTCAAAATTCTCTAACCAGCTTTTTAGGTAGTCGCGCAAAGCATCTTGCCAGTTACTCATCTTATTTAGCCCCAATAAATCTAATTTATAATTTCTCATAGCTTCAGATCTAACCCGAAAAGCAGGCAAAGGAAAAGCAGCCGAGGAGATAGGCATTACCAAAATATCCTTTTTCATAAATTTTACTATCTCTAAAGCCACTTCATATCGGCTGCATACTCCTTTGTTAGTCATATGATAAAGCCCAAAATAACCTGTCTTGATAATCTGCCTTATTCCTCGAACCAATTCTTTAGCATAAGTAGGACTACCAAATTTATCATTAACTACTTTTAAAACAGGACAACCTTTTTGAACAAGCTTGACAATCTTACTTACAAATTTCTTATCTTTTTCCTTTCCTCCTATCATCCAACCTGGTCGAAATATATAATATTTTTTAAGAGCCTGCATCACTACTTTATCTGCTTCCCACTTTGTCTTTCCATAAACATTTTGAGGATTAGGAGCATCAAATTCTGTGTAAGGTTCGTGTTTGTTACCGTCAAAGACTCCGGCTGTGCTAATGTGGACCATAATTATATCATTAGCTTGGCAAGCTAAGGCTACATTTTGAGTGCCAATTATATTTGTTTGAAAAGCATGGTCTATCTCAATTTCACATTTATCGACATCCGTTTCAGCAGCTAAATTAATCACGAATTCTGGCTTTAATTTAGAGATAGTCTTAAAGATTTTATTGGAGTCTCTAATATCTAAAGAATCAATATCTGTTAAGACTAACTCTTCATCCTGAAACTCCTCTTTTAAGTAACTTCCTACCATACCTTGAGCTCCAGTAACTAAAATCATCTTTACTTTCCTCCATTTATCTAAATTTAAAATTTTTATTAATCTAAAAAGTTTTATAAACTTTCTTAAGTTATTATCTTATCCTATTTTTTGTGGTTCAATAATTACCTTGATGGAATCTTGAGCAGAGACTACTAATTGGAATCCCTCGCCAGTTCTGGCTAAGGGCAACCGATGGGTAATTATTTCACTTACTTTTACTCTTTGAGCAGCAATCATTTTTAAAGCTGATATATGATCAGCCCGACTACCGGCATAAGAAGTAGTCAAAGTTATTTCACTACGCCAAAAAACATCGTTAATAGAAAGAGGAATCGTCACTCCTTTGTCGGTAGGGGCAAAAAAGAGAATAGTTCCTCCTCGTTCGACTGAATTTAAAGCTTGATTAATGGCAG
Organism: bacterium; assembly: GCA_018830565.1. NCBI lineage: Bacteria > bacterium. Next base: position 17,958 of record JAHJRX010000052.1, read on the forward strand.
GGAGAGCTCCCGTGCACAAGATAACGACATCAGCTAAGTATCCTTCATTTACTTGACGGAGGCGATTTGGTATATCTTCTTGGGCATGAAAAGCAAAATCAGCGCCAAACTTTACAGCTGCTTCTAAGCGATAAGAAGAAATATCCGTAGCTATAATTCGATGGACACCCATAGTCCTAGCTAAGTAAATATGTAATAATCCAGCCATACCACTGCCGATAATCAGTAGAGTATGAAAGAGGTTTATTTTAGCTATCCTTTGACCCCTGATAACACAAGCCAAAGGTTCAATAAAGGTGGCTTCTTCAAAAGATACTTTGTGGGGTAAGAGGTATATACCTCTATCGACATTAAGAGCAGGAATTCGAACATATTGTGAAAATCCACCGGGATCAAAATTAGTCTTTCTTAAGGTTTCGCATACCGTCTGGTGATCATTTAAACAATAATGGCAGTTATTACAAGGAACGTGGTGGGAGACCGAAACCCTGTCTCCTTTTTTAAACTGGCTTACTTCTTTTCCTGTTTCTACAATTGTTCCAGCAATTTCATGGCCTAAAACCAAAGGAATTTTATGAAGGCGATACCATTCCATAATATCACTTCCACATATGCCACTTGCTTCTATTTGAATTAATACTTCATGAGGACCAATTTTAGGTATCTCTATCTCTTCTAATCGGATATCATTATTACTATAATACATAGCTACTTTCATTATATTTGCCACTTTTATGCCACTTTTAAAATTATTGGAAATTAAGGATAAAGATGAGTAACCGTTCAAGTATCAGTTTTCAGATAGTAGTTTTATCAGGAATAAGTCCATTAAGGCAAGAGAGAAGAGGATTATCCACTACTACCTGATTTTGTTAACCTTAGCTGACTGCTGATTACTAAACGGTTACTAAGATGATAACTATCTTTAAGTCTATCGAAAATTGCTCTCCTGTCAATTAAAAAATCTCAGCAATTTTTATTCATGATAAATTAAATCCTGTCATTGTTGCACATGGACAAAACAAAGTAATTTCTCTTATTCCTGAATTTATCTTACTTCAAAATGGACATGACAAACAGGACTGCGAAAATGCTGCGGCTAACACGGGCAATTTTTCTACTTGATTATTTTGAGGGAATGGACTAATATCCAGATGGATAAATTCTCGAATAAAGAATTTTGTTCAGACTTCTTTATTCGGCTACTTATGCTTTTTACAAAAGCAATATGTTTACCTTTGATTTTGCGAGGAAATGATTTGTCAATAATTACTACCACCAAGATAAGAAAATAAAAGATAAGAGAATAAAAGAAAGCCATTAGGCAATAAATAAGACTTAATTTTGCGAGAAAATAATTTGTCAATAATTACTACCACCAAGATAAGAGAATATAAGCAGACTAAAAAGATTACTATGCTTACCGCTTATGATTACCAAGTCTCAGTTATCTTAAACGAACTGAAAGTAGATATTATCTTAGTGGGTGATTCTTTGGGGATGGTAGTTTTAGGCTACCAAGACACCTTACCAGTAACGATGGAAGAAATGATTCACCATGCCAAAGCAGTAACTAAAGCAGCTAATTATTCCTTGGTGGCCATAGATATGCCTTTTCTTTCTTATCAAGTGGATGTCAAAGATGCTATTTACAATGCTGGTAGATTAATAAAGGAAGGGAGAGCTGGCGCAGTAAAGATGGAAGGCGGCAAGGAGATTATCGATAAAGTAAAAGCAGTAGTCTCTTCTGGAATCCCAGTAATGGGACACCTTGGACTTACTCCTCAACATTGTTGCCAAATAGGTGGCTACAAAGTTCAAGGCAAAGATAGTCAAAGCGCTAAAAAGATTATTGAAGATGCTAAACTCTTAGAAGAAGCAGGAGTATTTTCCTTAGTCCTGGAATGTATTCCTTCTTCACTATCTTTAGAAATAACTAATTTAGTAAACATTCCTACTATTGGAATTGGTGCAGGAAAACACTGCGATGGACAAGTCTTAGTCATTAATGACTTATTGGGTATTTCTGATAAAAAGATGCCTAAATTTGTAAGACCATATGTCAACCTAAATCAAATTATTAAAGATGCAGTAAGAAGCTTTATAAAAGATGTAGAAACAAGTCTCTTTCCTAGCGAAGAAGAAAGCTACCATTAAAAATTCACCTGTTGTCATTGAATAGTTGCTACATCATTTTGCGAAGTCCGAAATAAAGACGGCAGAGATGATACTAAGCTGAGAGGAGATAGAGATATGCCTCCAGCATCTCAGACTTCTTACTGTAACCAAATACTTGTTAGCTAACAAGTATTTCTATACCATGCAATTGTTTTTTTCAATCCCTCTTCAAAATCAGTCTTTGCCTTAAACCCAAATTCTTAGTGAAAGTCAAGCGGGTTATTTGAAAAGGCTCTGCGAAATCAACGAGCCGATTTATAAGGCCATGCTTTTAAAAGAAAGCTTTCTTAAGGTCTATGATTACGAGTCTCCCGAAAGAAGCACAAGGCTATCTTGAGAATTGGATCAAAGACGCGCTCTCAAGCGCCGTAGGAACCTTTAGGATTATCGCCGAAAGCTTCCGGGATAAACTACAGTACATCATTAACTGGTTCAAGAAAAAGATAAGCTCGGCTATATCAGAAGGGATTAACAATAAAATTAAGCAACTTAAATGTATAGCTTACGGATACAAGGACGCTGATTACTTTAGGCTGAAAATTCACCAGCCTTGCGGGTTATTAAATCATAGGAGATATCTACAATAATTACGAAAGAACCCAAATTACATATTATATACTTTTCTAATCTTTTCCATTACTTTCCAGGTACACTTAAGTCCCTTGGGAAAAGTAACCAGATCTCCTTTATTAATTTCTACTTCTTCTGTCGAAGTAATAACTTTTACTTTTCCCTCTAAAATATACGCCGTTTCATCACTAGTATATTCCCAATCAAAAGTTGATGGCTTGCATTCCCAGCTACTCCAATTCTTTACTCCTATTGATTCTAATTTTTCAATAGAAGGCTTTTCTATCTTTATCTCGGCCATTCTTTACCTCCTCCTAAAAATCTATTGATCTTTTTTCTCCAAGATCTTTTCTTTTTCTATTAAAGCTACTTTTAGGACATCTTCTACATTCTCTACCAAGATTATTTCTAACTTATCTAATACTTCTTTAGGAACATCAATTAGATTTTTTTCATTATCTTTAGGAATAATCACTTTAAATAAATTAGCTCGATGAGCAGCTAAAATCTTTTCTTTAATCCCTCCGATCGCTAAAATTCTACCTCGCAAGGTAACTTCACCAGTCATCGCTATTTTACGATTTACTGCCTTATTAACTAACAAAGATACTAAGGCTACTACCATAGTTATACCAGCCGAAGGACCATCTTTAGGAATAGCTCCTTCTGGAAAATGAATATGGAGATCAGATTTCTTATAAAAATTAAGATCATCAATATTTAATAATTTTGCATTGGAACGAGCATAACTTAAAGCTGCTTGGGCCGACTCTTTCATTACTTCACCTAATTGACCAGTTAAAATTAAATTACCTCTTCCTGGCATTAAAGTAGCTTCCACTGTTAAAATATCACCTCCGGTCGAAGTCCAAGCTAATCCTGTAACGACACCTACTTTATTTTCTTCTTCGGTTATTTCTTTTTTAAATTTAGAGGGACCTAAGTATTTAACTAAATCTTCCTCTGTAATTAGATACAATTTCTTCTTATTCTTACCTTTTACTATGTCTTTAGCTACTTTTCGACATAAAGTAGCTAATTCTCGTTCTAAATTCCTAACTCCTGCCTCTCGAGTATATTTCCCAACAATCGAAGTCAGGACTTCCAAGCTAATCTTAATATTTTCTTTCTTTAAGCCATGGGCTTTAACTTGTTTAGGAATTAAAAACTGTTCGGCAATTTTCTTTTTTTCTTCCTCAGTATAACTTGGAAATTCTAAAACTTCCATCCGATCTTGGAGAGGAATAGGAATAGAGTATAAAACATTGGCCGTGGTAATAAACATGACATCAGATAAATCAAAAGGAACTTCTAAATAATGATCACTAAAGGAACTATTTTGTTCTGGGTCTAATACTTCTAATAAGGCAGAAGAAGGATCGCCTCTAAAATCTGTACTCATCTTGTCTACTTCATCTAACAAAAAGACAGGATTTTTAGAACCAGCTTTTCTAATCGACTGAATAATTCTTCCTGGCAAAGCCGCAACATAAGTCATGCGATGACCTCTAATTTCGGCTTCATCTCTTACTCCTCCTAAAGAAAGACGGACAAATTTTCTTCCCATCGCTTTAGCAATAGATTTAGCGACTGAAGTTTTTCCTGTCCCTGGAGGTCCCGTAAAACATAAAATGGAACCTTTCATCTTTTTAACTAATTTTTGGACAGCTAAATATTCAATAATTCTTTCTTTGGCTTTCTTTAAACCATAGTGATCTTTCTCTAAAATCTTTTCCGCTTCGTCAATATCAATCTTATCCTTAGTTTGTTTAGACCAGGGAAGAGAAACCACCCAACTTAAATAGTTCCTAATTACCGCCCCTTCTGCAGACATAAGAGGCATTTTTTCTAAACGCGAAAGCTCTCTTAATGATTTTTCTTCAACTTCCTTAGGTAGCTTAGCTTCTTTTATTTGTTTCTTGATCTCCTTAATTTCATTGATCGAATCATTGCCTTTACCTAATTCTTTTTGAATAGCTTTTATTTGTTCATGGAGGTAATATTCCTTTTGTGATTTCTCTATTTGCTTCCGGACTTCTCCTTGAATCTTTTTTTCAATTCCTAAGATTTCAATCTCTGAGTTTAATAAAGTAAAAATCTTCTTAATTCGTTCTTCATAGTCAACTAGTTCCAAAATTTCTTGTTTATTAGCCACACTTAAATTTAAATGAGCACTAATCACATCAGCCAATCTCCCAGGATTATCTATATTTTTGATAATCGACATTGCCTCAGAAGGAAGATGAGGATTTAATTTAATATATTCTTCAAATTCACTAATCAACATGCGCATTAAGGCTTCCATCTTGCTGGTCTTAAAAAACTCTTCCCTTACTTTTTTTATCTTTACATAAAAATAATCAGGATTTTCTAAATATTCTACCACTCTGGCTCGAGCAATTCCTTCAATTAAGACCTTAGTTGTTCCATCTGGAAGTTTTAAAAGTTGTAGTATTTCAGAAATAGTGCCCATTTTATAAATATCATCTTCTAAGGGTTCATTAACATTGGCTTTCTTTTGAGTACATAATAAGGTTAAGCGCTCTTTTAAGATTGCTTTTTCCAAAGCCACGACAGATCTTTCTCTGCCTACAAAAAGAGGAACAACCATATAAGGAAAGATAACAATATCTCTTAAAGGTAAAAGTGGCATCTCTTCTGGAATCTCTATCTTATTATCTTTCTCATAATCCCTAATAATCACAAACTTCTTTCCTCCTATTCTATAAATTTTCCAATTTTTCTTAATCTTTGATACCTTTCTAAAACTAGTTTAGAAACAGGTATCTTTTGAAGTTCTCTTAAATTATTTAAGATAGACAACTTGACTGAATTAAAAATTTCTTCAGGATTACGATGAGCTCCTCCTATAGGTTCTTTAATGATCTCGTCTATTACCTTTAACTTCATCAAATTATCTGAAGTTAAAGAAAGATTTTTAGCGGCTTCCTTGACCTTACTTTGATTATTCCATAAAATAGCAGCACATCCTTCAGGAGAAATTACAGAATAAACAGCATGCTCTAACATCAAGATCCGATCTCCTACTCCTATCGCTAAAGCTCCTCCGCTACCTCCCTCGCCAATAATGACTACGATGATAGGAACGGTAAGCCTTGAAAAGACTTGTAAAGATCTAGCAATGGCTTCACCTTGGCCTCGTTCTTCGGCGCCTATTCCTGGATAAGCACCTGGAGTGTCAATAAAAGTAATTAATGGTTTTGAGAATTTCTCCGCTATCTGAGCTAATCGAACAGTTTTACGATATCCTTCTGGATGAGGCATCCCAAAATTATACTCCAAGTTACTCTTAGTATCTTTACCCTTACGATGTCCTATTACCAAAACCTTATTTTCATCTAATTTAGCTATTCCTCCGACTAAAGCTTTATCATCTCTAAAAAGTCTATCACCACTAAGCTCTACAAACTCTGAAAATATCTTCCTTATATAATCTACCGTGGAAGGGCGATTAAGATGACGAGCAATTAGTACTTTTTGCCAAGGAGTTAAGTTGCTAAATATTTGCTTCTTGATCTCGGTAGCTCTAATCTCTAATGCTTCAATTTCCTTGGAAAAATCAATTCCTTTTTCTTGAGTAACTTTAAAAAGCTCAGCAATCTTTTGTTCAATTCCATCAATAGGTTTTTCAAAATCGAGAGATCCAACAAAAGCCATATCTTAAACCTTAATAAAACCTAAAATAAAGTACTTAAATACCGAATTTTAACTTGTCTGGTTACCGAACCATGGGAAAGATTCTTAAAGTCTAATTCAATCTCAAATTGTTGGTTAACAGCAAATCTTATTCCCCCATGAACATTTTTTTCCTCTTCCTGATGGTTAAATCTTATAGAGTTAGCTTCTAAAACCAAGAGTAACTCCGGGTTAATAAATAAATTTAAACCAAGATAAATAGAAGAGTCTTTAAAACCATGAGTATCAAAATTAACTCCAGCATGAGCATGACCGTTAAGTCCTAATGGTAGTATAGGTTTGGTGAAAGAAAGATAAGGTCCTTTTAATTCCTGAGATGAAAATTTAATCTTACCTTCGTATCTGGGATAACCTAAAGAATTATATCCTATCGCTACGATAGCCGGTATATACTTAGTGCCATCTAAAAGATGATATTTAGCTGAAATAAAAGGAGGAAGATCGCTCTCCATCTTTTGATCTCCAATCACCTTTTCTACATCTAAAGAAGTTCCTATCGTTAGTCGGTTAGTAATACCTAAATCTATTTTGACAAAAACCCCTCCTTCGTTATACATCTTGCAGTTTAAGTCAAAGAAACCTTTAACTAAGGTATGAGCCGTAGGAATATTGACTAATTCGGTAATCGTAGAAGAAGCTAAGGCTTTAAAAGAGAAAAAAAGTAAAGCAACAGAGATGATGATAATTTTTTTCACAAAACCTCCTTAAATTAAATTAAATTAAATTGTGGGTATTCAGCTATAGCACTTATTAATAAAAATTTGACATAGAGCAAATTAATTTAACTCCAAGCAAGTTTATCTTTTATTGCTTGGTATTATTTCCTATATCTAGTTTTCGTTAATAACTACTATATCAGCCAGCTAACAGTTATTATATTTAGAGACGGTTACTTAAGCTTTCTCTTTTCTTTTCTATCCAGACCATATCTTCTCCAAAGAGAGTCTCTATCTCTTTGATCATTTGAGTAGTTAAGGTTATATTTAATCTTGGGGAAACAGAAGTCATTACTTCTCCGTGATTAGTAGTCATAATATGCAAATATATAGGAATTTCCCCTTGGTTTTTTAAAAATATCTCTTTTAAGGATAATAAATTATCTTTTCTTATTCCAAGTGACTTAAGATTAATATGAATTTTAGAAATAAGCCTTATCTTGGCTTCCTCTAAAGGAATTACCTCTTCAAGATTAATTCTTACTTTACCTTCTACTTCTTTATTTACCTTTCCTCTAATTATTACCAACTCATTTAATTTAATTATCTCCTTAAATTTTTCGTAAACTCGAGGAAAGGCTATAGTTTCTACACTTCCTTCTAAATCTTCTATTTCCAAATAAGCCATGGAATTATTATTTTTAGTGGTCGTCTCCTTGAGGGTGTTAATAATTCCACCCATTATTATTTCTTCGCCATCTTGCCTTTTTACTACTGTTTGAGTATTATCGGTAGTGTAAACTTTTATTTCTTTTTCATATTTAGCCAAGGGATGGCTAGTAACATATAATCCTAAAACCTCTTTTTCGTATTGTAATAATTTACTTTCATTCCATTCTGGTATTTTTAAAATTTCTTGACTATATTTCTCTATTAAATGTTGATCATTTTCAATAATATTAAAGAAAGATTCCTGACCTGTTATTTTATCTTGTTGAAATTTAGAAGCCATTTCTATAGTTTGATCAATTAAAGTTATCAGTTGCGATCTTTTCATCCCGGTAAAATCAAAAGCGCCACATTTAATTAAGCTTTCCAAAACTTTTTTATTAACCAACCTTAAGTCAACTCTCTTGCAAAAATCATAAAGAGAAGTAAAGCTTCCTCTTTCCTGACGAGCCTTTTTAATTGAATTTATGGCTGTATCTCCCACATTCTTTATGGCTGAAAGACCAAAGCGAAGATTTCCTTGAGTAATAGTAAAATAGGTGTCACTCTCGTTTACGCAAGGTGGTAAAACTTCAATCTTTAAGCGCCGGCATTCAGATATATACAAGCTAATTTTATCATTATTGGAAACTTCGCTAGTCAGTAACGCCGCCATAAATTCTAAAGAGTAGTGAGTTTTTAAATAAGCTGTTTGATAAGAAATTAAAGCATAAGCAGTACTATGAGATTTATTAAATCCATATTCAGCAAATTTAAACATCAACTCAAATATTTCATTGGCCTTATTTTTAGAAACCCCATTCTTACTTGCTCCACTTATATAAAACTGGCGCATCTTTTCCATCTTCTCTGGTATTTTTTTACTCATAGCTCGACGTAATTCATCTGCTTGCCCTAAAGTAAACCCTCCTAACTCACTGGCAATTTGCATTACTTGTTCTTGGTAAACAATAATGCCATAGGTTTCCTTTAATATTCCTTCTAAACGAGGATGAAGATATCTTATCTTTATTTTATTATATTTACCTTTGATATATTCATCTAACATTCCACTATTTAGAGGGCCAGGACGATATAGAGCTAAAAGGGCAATCAAATCTTCAAAACTTTCTGGTTTTAGCTTTCTGATTAAATCTCTCATGCCAACACTTTCTAACTGGAAGATACCAATAGTTTCTGCATTTGATAAAAGTTGATAAGTTTTTAAATTATCTAAAGGAATATTATCTAAATTTATCTCTATCTTTTGATTTTCTTTGACTAATTTTATGGCATTCTTGATGACCGTAAGAGTTTTAAGTCCCAAAAAGTCCATCTTTAAAAGACCAATAGATTCTAAAGAATCTTTTGAATATTGGGTAGTAACTGAACCTCCTTTAGTGTCTTTATATAAAGGGGTATATTGAGTAACTTCCTCCTTAGAGATAACTACTCCAGCCGCATGCATAGAAGCGTGCCTTACTAATCCTTCTAATTTCATAGCTATCTTGATTAATCTTTGATGTTCTGAGCTACTCTCATATAAATCTGCAAATTCTGTTACTCGATTAAGAGTATCTTTCAAGGTTATATTTAATTCATTAGGAATTAATTTAGCTACTTTATCTACCTCTCCATAAGGGAAACCAAGAACTCTTCCTACATCTCGAATTACTTGCTTAGCTAACATTGCCCCAAAAGTTATAATTTGAGAAACATGATCTTTTCCATATTTTTTGATGATATATTCAATAATTTCGTCGCGGCGATCATCACAAAAATCAATATCAATATCAGGCATACTTATTCTCTCAGGATTTAAAAAACGTTCAAAGAACAATTTGTACCGAATAGGATCTACATTGGTAATTCCTAAGGTGTAAGCAACAATGCTTCCTGCCGCTGATCCCCTGCCCGGACCTACTAAGATTTCATTTTCCTTGGCAAACTTGATTAAATCCCAGACAATTAAGAAATATCCGGCATATTCCATTTGAGAGATCATCTTTAGTTCAAGTTCTAATCTTTTCTTAATCTCTTCGTTAACTTCTTGATATTTTTTAGATAAACCTTCAAGGCATAATTCTCTTAAGTAATTATTTAGATCTTCTTTTTGGTTTACTTGATATTGAGGAAGATAAATTTTATTAAATTCTAATTCTAAGTTGCACTTTTTAGCAATCTCCACGGTATTTTTTATGGCTTGAGGAGTTTCTTTAAAAAGTTCCTTCATTTGGGAGGAACTTTTAAAATAAAACTCGGAAGTAGAAAATTTTAAGCGATTTATTTCAGAAATAGTTTTACCGGTTTGAATACAAAGCAAAGCATCGTGTGCCTCTGCATCATCCTTGCTTAAGTAATGAGTATCATTAGTCGCCACTAAAGGCACGGACCATTCTTTCGAAAACTCAATCAGTTGTTGATTGATTATCTCTTGTTCTTTAAGGCCATTATCTTGGATTTCTAAATAAAAATCGTCTTTACCAAATATTTCTATGTATTCACTTATCACTTGTGAAGCTTTTTCTAGCTGCTTCTTTAAAACTAATGAAGGTATCTCTCCCTTTAAGCATCCAGATAAAACAATTAATCCATCGCTATAATTTCTTAAAATTTCTTTGTCGATGCGAGGTTTATAATAAAATCCTTCTAAGTAACCTAGACTCACGAGTTTCATTAAGTTTTTATAGCCTATAAAATTTTTCACTAATAAGGTCAAATGAAAAGAAGAAGCTTCATCATTCTTAGAAATGTTCTTTTCAAATCGACTACCAGGAGCAATATAAACTTCGCATCCTACAATAGGTTTAATTCCTATTCGCAAACAATGCTTATAAAATTCTACCGTTCCAAACATATTACCATGATCGGTTAAAGCTACTGCTGGCATCTTAGCTTCAAAAGCCTTTTCCACTAACTTTTCTAACCCCGTAGCTCCATCTAATAAGCTATACTCGCTATGATTATGTAAATGAACAAAGTCGCAATGCAACATCTCTTGCCTCTTAAGATCTTAGTCTTTTTAATAAAATTTGGTTAACTATCTCAGGATTTGCTTTTCCTTTGGTCTCTTTCATTACTTGGCCCACTAAAAATCCCAATACCTTGTCTTTCCCTTTTTTAAATTCTTCTACAACTTTGAAATTCTCTTTGATCACTTTCTCTAACACTTTATCTATCAACTCTTCGTCCCTTATTTGTTCTAATTCCCTTTCTTTTACAATAACACCAGGGTCTTTTCCGCTTTCATCCATCAAAACTAAAAGATCCTTAGCGATCTTACCAGAAATTACCCCTTGATCGATTAATTTTAGCATCTCGGCTAATTGAAGAGGAGTAATCTTGATTTGGCTTAAAGTTTCTTTCTTTTTACTTAAAATTCCTAATAGTTCGCTGATGATCCAATTACTTACTACTTTTGGTTTAGGATAAAATTTTACCCCTTCTTCATAATAATCAGCTAATTTTTTATCCCTTACTAATAAATGAGCATCATATTCAGGAATTTTGTATTCTTCTATAAATCTTCTGTAGCGAGGAAGAGGTAGTTCAGGCAGAGCAACTAACACTTTATTCTTTAATTCTCCTTTTATGACAAGAGGAGATAAGTCTGGTTCTGGAAAATAACGATAATCGCTTGATTCTTCCTTATTCCGCATAGGTAGAGTAATTTGTTTATCTGCATCCCAAAGGCGGGTTTCTTGAGATACCTCTTTTCCCTCATTAATTAATCTTGTTTGTCTATTAACTTCATATTCTAAAGCTTTTTGGACTCCTTTAAAAGAATTCATATTCTTAATTTCTGTCTTAGTGCCAAATTTGTTTTCACCTTTACGTCGGATAGAAACATTGGCATCACATCGTAGGGAACCTTCTTCCATATTGCAATCACATATTTCTAAATATTCCAATATATTTTTTAAGTTTAATAAGTATTCATACGTTTCTTGAATAGACTTTATTTCAGGCTCACTTACAATCTCTATTAAAGGCACCCCGCAACGGTTATAATCTACCAAACTACTCTCTTCCTCTTCAGAATGAATAAGCTTACCGGCATCTTCTTCTATCTGAATTCGATTAATACCTACTTTTTTAATAAGATTATTTTCTCCTAAGACTTCAAGATAGCCATCTTTAGCTAAAGGTTGGTCATATTGAGAAATTTGATAAGCTTTAGGCAAGTCAGGATAGAAATAATTCTTTCGGCTAAACCTGCTTATTTCTGGAATTTTACAGTTTAAAGCTAAGGCAGCTTTTAAAGCATAAATTAACACTTTTTCATTTAAGACTGGTAATGCTCCAGGAAGTCCCAAGCAGACTGGACATACTTGAGAATTAGGAATAGCTCCAAATTGAGTAGGGCAATGACAAAATAATTTAGAATTGGTGTTTAATTGAGCATGAACCTCTAATCCAATAATTACTTCATAGTCCATAAATTAAGAATCCAGAAAAAACAGAAGCATTCAGCTATCAGCCAGCAAAAGCCACAAAGCCAAGACAAAGAAAACTGTCCTGACTTCATCACTTTGCTGCTTTTTGTCTCGTAATGCTTTGTCCAAACTAACGGCTGAAAGCTTACTATTAACTTTAGTCTTTTATCTTAGATAGAATACCATAGATAATATATTTAGTCAATTTAAAAAATCTCAGCTTACGAATTCCCCAAGTTTGTAAAAAAAAAGAAAAAAACCCTTGACAAAAATAAAAATATATGTCATCTTTATTATTAATATAAGATAAGATTTTTTTTAAAAACAGAAGCGAAAAAGCTAGCTCATTATTAAGTAATGAGTTGGAAAGCTAATGAGCCTGAAAAGGTGAAAGCCAAGTTGCCGAAAGCTGTTTTGCAATAGCGTTCGAGAGCTTGGCTTTTTTATTTGTTACCATCCTTAACTTGAGAAAATATTTATGAGTTATCTTAAATCTTCTTTAGTCTTAATAATTAATCTTTTATCTCTTTTTGTCTTTTTTGATTATTCTTTAGCCATCCATGAGAAAGCTGGTACGATGGGAGCTAATTTTCTTAAGATTGGAATGTCAGCTAAGGCTACCTCTATGGCTAATTCCTTTACCGCTATTTATGGAGATATTAATACCCTTAATTATAATCCTGCTGGTCTATCTCAAATAAAGAATAAGCAAGTTTACACCATGTATAATATGTGGTTTCAAGATATTAAACATGGATATCTGGCTTTAGCTATTCCTTTAAGTTTTAGAGATGTAATGGGGCTAAGTTTTAATTACCTTAAAATAGATGAGATAAGAAAAACAAACGATACTTACCCTTCTGGAGACCTTTCCTTAGGTACTTTTAACGCCTCTGATCTGGCTATTACTTTATCTAACGCTTTTGACATCAATGAGCATCTTAGTTTAGGCATTAATCTTAAAGTAATTAAAGAAAAGCTAGCTAATTATAAGACCTCAAATCTATTAAGTGGAGACCTTGGCGCTTTAATTAAATTACCTTTCCAAGATTTAACGATGGGCTTCTGTATCTTAAATATGGGACAAAAGATTAAATTTGAACAAGAAAAAGACTCTCTTCCTTTAACTTATAAAATAGGCATCTCTTCTAAGTTATTTAAAAAGAATTTATTAGTAGCTCTTGAGATAAATAAGCCCACTGACAATGAATTAAACTATCGATTGGGAACAGAATATACAATTGCTAAAACATTGGCTTTAAGAGCAGGATACTTATCTGGTCCTGAGGAAGTAAGAAATAATATCACTTATGGTCTGGGCTTAAAACTCTTTAAGGTGGCTTTGGATTATGCTTTTACTCCTTTTGATGATTTAGGGGATACTCACAAGATTTCACTTACCACTTCATTCTAAACCTATCTTTTAAAGAAGCTATAAACTATATAGTAGTTATTAACATAGCACTTATTAACGAAAATCGGATATAGGAAATAATGCCGAGCGATAAAAGATAAACTTGTTTGCCCTTAAATTAATTTGCTCTATGTCAAATTTTCATTAATAAGTGCTATAAATTTTAAATAAGATCATTCAGGAATATCTTATGAAAAAGACCTTTAAATTATTATCCATATTTTTCTTAACAATCTCCTGGCTGGTGCTCTATCTTTTTATCCATAATTCTTTTGCCGAAACCATAAATTTTGCTTTAGCTTCAAAAGGAATGGTAAAGAGCTTTAGTTCTTCTCCTCCTTATCAAAGCCAGCCCACTTCGTGCATAAACAATGGAAAGGTTGATGGTTGGTTTGTTACTGAGGGGAGTAAGGACACCTGGATGAAATATGAATTTAATCAACCTTGTTTTATTAACAAAACTCGATTTTATACCTACTGGGGCGACTATCGAGACTGTCCTAAAGATGTAACCTTATCCTTTAGTGATGGTTCGACGGTAAATATTTCTCTTGTGGCGATAACTGGTTGGCAAGAATTTAGTTTTCCTCTTCGAGAAGTAACTTCGATTAGGTGGGATGTTAATTCAATCCATAAATCTAACACCAGTGGTTGGGATTGGATGAATTATTATGAATGGGAAGTTTCTCTTGAGGTAAATTTAAGCATTGTGGAGCCAAATGCTAATATTTATTCTTCAAATCCTCAATTAGGAATTTCATGGAAGACGGACATACCTAATTTAATATTAGACGGGGCAAATTTATATTATAGTGCTGATAATGGGCAAAGTTGGACATCCCTTGCCTCTAATATTACTTCAACTAGTTATCTTTGGAATTTAAGTAGTATCTCAAAAGGTGATTATAGAATTAAGGCCGAAGGAAAATATAATAATGAGACCATTACGGCTATTTTTCCAAAAATAATTAGAAATAATTTTCCTGTTTCGTCTTTTAATTTGGCTGGATTTTCAGGGACATCTGGCACCGTTACCAATGGTGGCCAGAGAAAATATACTTTTTCTGAGGAATATCTTCTTAGAGAGATAGAAGTTTCTTGCTCTCGATATGTTTTATATCCTATCTCTACCGAAATTATTATCCAAAATTCTTCTAATGAGACTAAATTTAACCTTCCAGGAGATATATTTAAAATTAAAGCCTATGTTAATAATAGTAATTCACCAACTAACCATACTTATACATATACATTTAACCCCCCCATCTTAGCTAAATCCATTGAATATAAAACATTATCATATGATAATAGTATTTGTGCTTGGAGTGGACAGGCATTCTTTAATATTACTGATTTTAAGATAGAGGGTGAGGATAAAGTCGTTACTATTGTAGGAAATAATAATAACCAAATTCCTACTTTAAATTTTATTGGAAACAAAGAGATTGCAGAAGATTCATTTTTAACCTTCGATCTCTCTGCCTCTGATCCCGATGGTGGTTCTCTTACTTACAGTGCTTTTAATCTACCAACAGGCGCTGCCCTTACTGGTCAGACCTTTACTTGGACTCCTACTTTTGACCAAGCTCAAGATTACCAACTGACCTTTAAGGTTACTGACCTTGATCAAGCTTCCGCAGAAGAGACTGTCTTAATTAAAGTTACTAATACCAACCGCTCTCCTGTCTTAACTAAGATTGAGAGTAAAACAATTAAGGAGAACGCTCTCTTGACCTTTGATCTCTCCGCCTCTGATCTTGATGGTGGTTCTCTTACTTACAGTGCTTTTAATCTACCAACAGGCGCTGCCCTTACTGGTCAGACCTTTACCTGGACCCCTGCTTTTGACCAGGCTAAAGATTACTCACTGACCTTCAAGGTTACTGACCTTGATCAAGCTTCCTCGGAAGAGACTGTCTTAATTAAAGTTACTAATACCAACCGCTCTCCTGTCTTAACTAAGATAGAACCAAAAGAAGGAGAAATTTATAGTAAAGAAATAAATATTAAATACTACGCCTATGATCAAGACGATGATTCTTTATCTTTATCTATTTTTTATAGTGATGACTCAGGAAATAGTTGGAAGAAGGTAGCTAATTCTATAAAGATTAATTCTGGAGCTGGCGAATATCTTTGGAACTTAGAAAAGGGCAATATCAAGGATGGGCTAAACTATCGATTAAAGCTAACCGTAACAGATAGACCAGAACAAAGTTTTAATGGATTTTCCCAGACTGCATTATTGACCAAAGATTTTACTATTGGAAATGTTATTTCTACCCGAGAGAGATTAGAGATTAAGAAAGATTTTGTCCAAATCTCAATTAGTGAAGATACTTTTACTGAAAATACTGAAAAGGCAAAATTAATTGTTTCTTCTTATCAAGAATTAAATGAAGAAAAGAAAGAAAAGATTAATCAAGCTATTACCAATACAAAGAATTTAAACATTAGAGTAAATTCTACTTGCGAGTTTAATCTTTTTACCCAGACCAATAGTGAGTATCAAGGAAACTTTAGTAAACCGGTGGTGATAAAGATTCCTTATCCTGAAAATATTATCTTAGATGATGGAACCTTGTTAAAACCAGAAGCTTTTAAGATATATAGATTAGACCCTGATAAGCTTACTTGGAATTTAGTCCCATACCAGGCAAAGGACTTTTTGGACAAAGAAAATAAATTAATCAAGGCAAGCTTAAATCATTTTTCTATCTATGCTCTTGGCTATTCATCTCCCGAGATTAGCTTACTTTCTCCTACCAAAGATTCTCTTTCAGACCAAGTTTGGATTGGAAAAAGGACTATTAAATGGAGAGCTGATGACAAGGATTTAGATTCTCTTTGTATAAATGTAGAGATGAGTAATAATCAGGGAAAGTCTTGGCGTCGGATAAACGAAATAAAAGAAGAAGTCATCCATCAAGTTAGAGAAGAAGGAAGTAATGAAGGTGAGATCTCTATTGATACAAGAAATTACCTTGATGGCGGTTATCTTATTAAGCTGACTGTTAGTGATGGCTATCTAAAAAATTTCGTGGTTTCTTCACCGTTTATAATTGATAATTATGACCTTATTCCTGCTAATAAATGGGCGATGATCTCTATTCCTAGAAATACTCCTCCTGTGATAGTAGGCAGTGTTTTTAACCAGATAGATCCAAATAATATAAAGGTTTACCGTTGGCTGGAAAGCGAAGAAGAAGATGCCATTACTTTAAAATATCGTTCTGCTAAAGAATTTTATCCTGGAATAGGATATTGGATAAAGGTCTCTCAAGATACCCCTGAAATTAAGTGTCAAGTAGAAGGGAATTTCGTGGATCTTAACTTACCTTATGTAGTTTCTCTTATTTCTGGCTGGAATCAAATTGGCAATCCTTTCCCATATCCTGTAGATTGGAATAAGGTTCAAGTAGTTTACGAAGATAATAAATTAAGCCTTTCTCAAGCAGTTAAAAAGGGTTTATTAGCTTCTTTGCCTTGGGATAGCAAAGATAGTTTTAATCCCCAAGCGATCAGTGTTTTAAAACCTTGGCATGGTTGTTGGATAAAAGCTTTTTCTAATTGCCAAATTATCATCCCTAATTCTCCGGCTACAAATTTACCACCCTCTCCTATGTCTATTTCTTCTCTTCAAGGTAAAGATAATTGGCAAATTCAACTTATCGCTACCAGTAAAGAACATAAAGATAGCAACAATTATCTAGGTATAAACACTGCTTCTTGTAATGACTACGATCATCAGGATTTAAATGAACCTCCTCTGGTTTCACCTTACTTATCGCTTTATTTTCCTCACTATGAATGGAAGACCAATCCAGGAATTTACGCTTTTGATACAAGAGAGCCTTTTAAGAATTTTCAAAGTTGGAATTTTGTGGTCTCTACTGACATGCCCAACGAAGAGATTACTCTTTTTTGGGAAAATATAGATAGTGTTCCCACTAAATATAAGATTATTCTTCATGATGGAGAAAAAGAAATTGATCTGCGAACTAATAAGACTTTAGTTTTTAATTCTGGGAAATATGGCCTTAAGAAGTCTTTTACCATTTCTATTGCCACTAAGTGGTATTCAGAGACCCTTAAGATTAAAGATCTCTATAACTTCCCCAATCCTGTGACTGAGGGAGAAACAACCTTAGTGGCTGAAGTCTATAGACCAGAAGAAGGAGTTTCTGTAACTTATAAGATTTATAGCATTTCAGGAGAATTAATTACTCAAGGAATTCTTGAAAAAGGTAATCCCCAAAAAGGAAACTTTAATCTAAGTAAAGAAGGAACTTATTTTTCTACTTCTTGGAATTGTAGAAACTCTGCTCAAAAAAGAGTGGCTAGTGGAGTCTATATCTTAATAATTACTGCTCAATATCAAAATCAAAAAGTTTCTAAATCCGAGAAGATGGCTGTAGTCTTTTAAAATTAATCCTCTGATCTTCTTTAATCCTACGCTTTATTATAACCTTACTTTTATCTATTGGAGGTATTGCTTTGAAGAATGTTTTACTATTTACGGTGTTTACCTTTGTCTTTTTATTAAACTTCCAAACATACCTTCACGCTCAAGTTAAAAAAGCTAACGCTAAAGGGATAGCGATGGTAACGGTCACTTATATTCAAGGACAAGTAGAGGTAAAAAAGTCAAATGATAAAGAATGGACTTTAGCTAAACTTAATATGATTCTTCACCAAGAAGACAGACTTCGAACTAGACTACTCTCCAATACGGAGATTAAGTTTGAAGATGGAAGTATCGTTAAGGTTGGGGAAAATACAATGATAGACATAAAAGAATTAACTCTGGATAGAGAAACATTAGAGCAAGAATCTTCTATCAAGTTGTGGCTTGGAAAGATTAGAGCTCGGATCGAGAAACTTAGACAAAAGAATTCCCGATTTAATGTAATCACTCCTACCGCCATTGTAGGAGTTAGGGGAACAACTTTTATTGTTTGCGTAGAAGAAGATAAGACAACTAAGGCCTTGGTAGAAGTAGGTGAGATTTACTTTAGAGGAAGTAGTCAGTTACCGGAAGAGGAAGTTACCTTAAAAAGTAGTGAGTTTTCAATAAGTTCTACTGATGGAACTAAAGTTACTCCACCTCAAAAGATTTCCCCTGAAGAGATAGAAAAGATAAAAGAAGAGGTAAAAGAGATAAAAAGCCTTGAAATTATAGAAAATAAAGAGGAGCCAAAAGATAAGGATAAAGAAGTTTCTTCTCCTGCCAAAGATCCTGCCAAAGAAGAAACTTCTCCAGAAGTTATAGAAACTAAGAAAGAGGATCCAGAAGAAGACAAAGAAGAGTCAGAAGTGAAAATTACTCAATTGTCTATGGCTCCCATAGTCTCTGAGGTTAATCCTCCTAAGCTAGTTTTTCCTCAATCAGGAGCCTTGGTTTCTAAAAATTATCTTAATGTTAAAGGGATAAGCGATTCAAGAAATAAGATTACCTTCACGGTCATAAAAGGATCTATCTATAATACAAGTGCTGATCAAAATGGAAACTGGAATATTAACCAAGTTTATTTACCCGAAGGAGAATGCACGATTAATATGATGGCTACCAATCAAGATAATCTATCCAGCGAAGTGGTTTCTTTAAATCTTTTAGTCGATACTTACACTCTTAAGCCTAAGATCATCTTTCCTTCCCCTGGTAGTATTTTAAATTCAGTTATTACTGATATCTCAGGAAATGCTGAACCTAATAGTAGTATTGCTTTAAGTATTAATGAAAGCCAAAGCTTAAATACTGTTTCAGATGACTCAGGAAACTTTTCATTTCAAGGAGTTGCTCTTTGTAAGCCTACTCCGGTCAAGATTAACTACTACCTTTCTAATCAAGATAAGTTTGTCAACTATATTCCAAAGTTATTTTTAAACTTATCAGCAATTCCTCCTAATGGTGTTTATAATTTTAAGATTATCGCTACTGATAAAGTAAAAAATGTCAGTGAACCAACGATATCTAAAGTAGAAGTAGTTGTTCCTATGGCCTTATCTATTAACGATCGAGAGTTGCAATTATTTGGCCCTCTTTATAACTATACCTATGAAGCACCTCATTGGGAATTGGGATATAATAAAATAGAGATAACTGCTTCTTACCAAGAAGGCATAAAAAGATACGTTTCTGTTCCTACTCCATACTATGACTACCTTTCCCCAGTTATTCTTACCAAGAGGAAAGATTTAAGAAATGTAGCCGGAAAGAATTACTTGGTTTTAACTTTAAATGTATTTGATGAGGGCAGTGGGATTCGTAAGGTTATGGCTAATGACCTCTCTATGGTTAAAACAGAAGAAGGTATCTATGAATGGACTTGTCCTGGCCAAATATACCAAAAAGATATCTCCGCGAAAATAAAGATTGAAGATTTTGCAGGAAATATCACTACCGAAAATTTATTTTATTCTTGGATGCAAATAAAGAATGAGCTTAATATCGATATTCCTCCTCTTCCAGAAGAAAGATGATCATTCAAGATGTTTTTCATCTTTAACATCAGATGAGTAAATTTAACAAGTATAGCTTACCTATTGAAGACAAAACTCTTTATCTTTTTTTTATTATTAGGAATATTAAGAATAGAATCCTCCTCTGCTTTAGAGGCTTTTGCTTTTCCTCTTAATGGTAGTGCTACCTTATCCACAAAACAAATTAATATCAATAAATATAGTTCTCTTTATCAAGAAGGAAATACCTTTTCTTTAAAATCTATTCTTATGGGAAAAATGATCTCTAGTGATTTTACGGGGTTAATAAATATCAATAAAGATAAAGATAGTCTTAATGTTGAAAATCTCTTCCTGGAGATGCCTTATCAAGATACTAAGATGGAAATTGGTGATTTTTATTTAAGATATACTTCATTTGGTCTTGATAATCTAAAAATTAGAGGAATAAACCTCGAGCACAGCTTGATAAAAGATAAAGCTTCTCTTTTTTCTTCTTACGGTCTTTCCCAAGAAAAAAGAGAAGCTTTAAGTGAGGATGTCAACCAAAATAACTTAATTGATTATGGAGAAGATAAGAATCAAAATGGTCAATTAGATAGCTATGATGGTATCTTTGCTCAATTTATAACCGCCACCAGAATTAATCTTAAGATGTTTAAAAATACTAACTTAAATTTAAACTACTTTAAGATTCAAGATAAGGCTTCTTCTATTGCTAATCCCAAGGAAGTATACCCTTACAGTATTGTTACTCCCATAGGAAATAATCATCTTAGCTTAGATGGAGATATTTCCCTTTATGGAAAAGGAAAATATCTCCATCGTCTTTTATTTGAATACAACCGTAGTTACTTTGATTTAGATACTAAGGATGTCCAAGAATATAAAGCAGATGATGCTTATCAAATAACCTTGGCTAATAAAATAAACAAGACCAACTTTAATCTTACTTATTTTCACATCAAGCCAGACTATAAGACCGCTGGTAATTTATTCTTATTAAGTAATCAAAGAGGCTTTAAATTGCATACTTTATTCTCCGCTAAGAGTATTTCATTAAATATGGATAACGAATCTTACCAAGACAACTTAGACAAGATAAATAATCTCCTTACTACTAAGACAAACATTTTTAAATCTAATTTAAATTTAACTTTATCATCTTGGCCAAAATTAAGTTTTGGCCATAAACTATCTCGAAAAAAAAGCAACTTCTTATCTTCGTTATCACCTTCAAAAATAAGTAAAAAAGAAGAAACTTTTTCTTTTGGAGTAACTCAAAATTTTGAAGATTTAGGATACTTTGTTAATACTCAATTATCTAATTACTTAAATAATTCTCTCTATAAATCTGAGTATAAACCTGCCCCTTGCCAAAATATTACTCTTAATTTAAACTTAAATACTTATCCTAAGAAGAAGGGTTTCTCTACGAGTTCTTATCTTGCTTATAATAGATTTACCAATAAAGGTACTGGTGACTGTGATGAGTCTGGCCAAGTCAATCTTGGGGCTTCTTATTATTTAATTCCAGCCAAGCTAATATTTTCTCCAGAGTATAAAATTACTATCCGTTTTTTTAATAAAGAGTTAAGATCGAAAAATCAAGTCCTTGGTTGGCAAGGAAAGTATTACTTTTCAATTAATAAGGTTTTTTCTCTTTCATACAAAAATATAAGACAAGAAGATCCAGAAAATGAAAGAGAATGCTTTAAATCTCATTTATTTGAATTAGAAACCACCTTGGTCTTTTAATCTTCTTGTTCTTGCTTTTTTATCCCAAGATGAATAGCCAGTGAATCAATAATTTTTTCTACCAATGACTAACCCATTACTAGAGCACCATTCTTTTTTCTTGACAAAAATTTATTATCTAATATACTTTTCTTGTTTATTATTCCTCGGTAGCTCAATGGTAGAGCATTCGGCTGTTAACCGAAGGGTTGTAGGTTCGAGCCCTACCCGAGGAGCCATTTTTATTTGACCATATTTGGTTGGGGGTGCAAGTAGAGGTCGAAGGGTTTTTGTCTAACATCCAGCAAAGACGCCTCTTTGGCAAGTTTTAAAATGCGCCTCAAGGTCAAGGTAAGTTCCGTAGTAAATGCCTAACTTTTTTCCAAAGCAAAGTTTGCATATTTCAGCCTTATCACCTTTTGTTTCTTACCCTCTGGTTTTTGTTTAAACTAACAATACCTCTCTTGTTTATGCCTTTGCATTTTCCCAAATCAATTATTCTCACTTCTTTTTAGATTTATAGTTATATAACAAAGGGGAGGCAGGAGAAAAAAAGGAAAAGATTAGGTTCTTTTGTGATTAACTTAATAGTATTTGGATAAGTCTATAGCACTTATTAACGAAAACTAGACATAGGAAATAATGCCGAGCAATAAAAGATAAACTTGTTTGCCCTCAAATTAATTTGCTCTATGTCAAATTTTCATTAATAAGTGCTATACAATTTAGAATTGCTGGGTATATCCAAAATGGCCCTGTTTAACCAGTTTCTTATGTTAAAATTATACTCAAGGGGAGAAAAAATCTCTTTTAAATAGCACAGGAGGTATGGAAAGTGGATTTTTACAACTTAGCTCAAAAATTAAATTTCCTATCAGCTAATTATGGAAATTAGGAATATCGCTATTATTGCTCATGTTGATCATGGCAAAACTTCTTTGACCGATGCCTTGATGCGTCAAACTGGCATGGTTACTGATGAAACTGTGAGTATGGATTCCAATGCCCTAGAACAAGAACGAGGCATTACCATTTATTCCAAAAATACTTCAGTTTTCTACAAGGGAACTAAAATTAACATTGTAGATACCCCTGGTCATGTAGACTTTGGCTCAGAGGTAGAACGAGTTTTGCGGTCTATTGATTCTGTGCTTTTAGTGGTTGATGCCCAGGAAGGTCCAATGCCCCAAACTAAATTTGTTTTAAAAAAGGCATTAGGATTGGGATTAAAACCAATTGTGGTAGTCAATAAGATTGATAAATTGGCAGCTCGACCAGACTGGACACATGAAAAGGTGCTGGAGCTTTTTATGGATCTGGGCGCTAATGATGAACAGTTGGACTTTGTTACTGTTTATGCCATTGCTAGGCAAGGAATTGCTAAAATGGAATTAAACGATGAATCTAATGATCTGACCCCACTTTTAGATACGATCTTAAAAAAGGTTTTGCCAATAAGGGTTGATGAGAATTTGCCCTTTGCCTTACAGGTGTTTAATTTAGCCTATGATAATTATCTTGGTCGTTTGGGTATTGGCCGCGTTTATCAAGGGGTATTAAAAACCGGAAATAAGGTTTTTATTAAAAAACAATCAAATGAGATTATTTCTGGCAGTATCTCTAAGTTGTTTACCTTTGAAGGCATGCAGAGAAAAGAGGTGCCGGAAATTACAAGCGGAGACATTGTCATGATAGCTGGTCTGTCGGAAATTTATATCGGAGACACAATTTGTGCTGATGTAAACCAAAAACTCTTGCCAGCCATTGCAATTGACGAGCCAATAATTTCTTTGAATTTTTTAGTCAATAACTCTCCCTTTGCTGGAAGGGACGGAAGGTTTGTTACCAGCCGTCAAATCAAGGAACGATTAGAAAAGGAATTAGAGGTCAATGTGGGCTTGAAGATAGATTTTTCGCCTATTGAATATTTCAAGGTTTATGGTCGTGGGGAATTGCATATTGCTATTTTATTAGAAAATATGCGTCGCGAGAGATTTGAGGTTCAAGTTTCTCAACCACAGGTAATCTTTAAGGAAATAGCTGGCGAGCAATGCGAACCATTTGAAAAAATCACCATTGATGCCCCGCAAGAATCTGTTGGGATTATCATCGAGAAACTTTCCAAGAGAAAGGGACAATTATTAGAAATACAACCTGAGCAAAAGCACATTCGATTGGTTTTCCAAGTTCCAACCCGTGGTTTTCTGGGGTATCGCAGTGAATTTATTGTAGACACCAAGGGAGAAGGAATTTTGTGCAGCGAAACGATTGGCTTTAAGCCACATGCAGGTGAAATTGAAAAACGCAATACTGGATCCATGATCTCTGGAGAAACTGGCAAAACATCAGCCTATTCCCTTTCCAACCTTCAGGATCGTGGGGTGTTGTTTGTAGGCCCAACTGTGGAGGTTTACCGGGGAGAAGTTATTGGCAGTACAGCCAAGGGGCAAAATATGGTTGTTAACCCTATTAAAGGCAAACAACTCACCAATATGCGGTCTTCAAATGCAGATATGGCTATTCAATTGATTCCACCAATGGAATTAACGCTGGAACGAGGGTTGGAGATTATAGCTGAGGATGAATATTTAGAGGTTACCCCCCAAAATATTCGATTACGCAAGCAAAGCATGACCAGAATCAAATAAAAAACTTGATTAGATAGATAAAAATAAACATTAAATCTGCAAGCATTCAGCTATCAGCCTCCAGTTTTAAAAAGAAATGTATGAAAAATCTTTTTGACATTATTTTTCTAAGAAATGAACATGTGTGTCCATGGTGGCTTTGTTTCACATTTGATAATATTTTTAGAAAACTTTTCCATAATCCTAATCTGATATTAGCCAAACATATAAAATCAGGTGATATTGTTTTAGATGTTGGAGCTGGACAAGGCTTTTTTACAATACCAATGGCAAATATAGTTGGTCCAAAAGGTAAGGTAATAGCTATGGATATTCAATCTAAAATGTTAGAGATTTTGAAAAAGAAGGCTGTAAAATACCAAGTTGATGACAGGATTTTCCCAAAGATTGTTTCTGATGAAAAATTAATATTAGACTCTTCATTGGACTTCGCCCTTGCTTTTTGGATGGTTCATGAAGTTCCAAATCGGCAAATATTTCTTCAAAGCATTTATGACGCCTTAAAACCAAATATGCCTTTATTAATTGTAGAACCAATTTTACATGTTACCAGAAAAAAATTAGAAGATACAATTATTATTGCCCAAAAAGTAGGATTTAAGGAAATCGACAGGCCAAAAATATCTTTTAGTAAATCCGTGTTGCTTTTAAAATAACAATTTAAAATGGGGCTGATGTAAAAACTAAAAGGAGGAAGAGTTGAAATTAGATAGTCTTCTTTATGATGTAATTATTGTTGGCGGAGGGCCAGCAGGGTTAACGGCTGGCTTGTATGCAACCAGGGCCAGGCTAAAGAGTTTGTTAATTGAAAGCTATTTTGTGCCTTCTCAAGCAGTAACTACCACCTTAATTGAAAACTACCCTGGTTTTTCTGAAGGAATTAGTGGGTTTGAGTTAATAGATAGATTTAGAAAACAAGCCAAAGGATTTGGTTTGGAATTTGCTGTAGGGGAAGTAAGAAAGGTTGCTTTTAGAAAGAGTAAAGATATCAAGATTTGGGAAGTAGTGGTTGATGAGCAGAAGTATCATAGTTTAGCTTTGATTATTGCTTCTGGAGCTATGCCTAAAAGATTAGGAATAGAAAGAGAAGCAGAATTTCAAGGCAAAGGTGTTTCTTATTGTGCAATTTGCGATGGAGCATTCTTTAAAGATAAAGACATAGTGGTGGTAGGAGGAGGAGATGCGGCTGTGGAAGAGACTTTATTTTTAACTAAGTTTGTTAGAAAGGTTACCGTTATCCATAGAAGAGATAAACTTCGAGCCACAAAGATCTTACAAGAAAGAATATTGACCCATAAAAAAGTAGAGTTTATTTGGAATGCTCAAGTTATGGAGATCTTAGGTAGTCAAAAGGTAGAAGCCGTCAAGGTTAAAGATATTAACACGAAACAAGAATTAGAAATTCTTTGTCAAGGAGTCTTTGTCTTTATTGGACTTATGCCTAATACTAATTTTATTAAAGAAGTAGTAAAGGTAGATGAAGAAGGGTATATTATTACGGATGAGAATATGAAGACTTCAAGAGAAAGTATATTTTCTGGTGGAGATTGTAGAAAAAAATTATTGCGTCAAGTAGTAACAGCTTGCGGAGATGGAGCTCTAGCTGCTTTTTCTGCTCAAAATTATGTAGAAAGGTTAAAAGGAATAGCCAGCAATTCTAATTATAGTAGTTATTAACGAAAACCTTTCATAGGAAATAATACCAAGTAACAAAAGATAAACTCGTTGGCACTCAATTAATTTGCTCTGAGTAAGGTGGACCCATTTATCAAGACAATTTTTTAGGTTTTTTAAGTTACACTTAAATTATTCTTAATTAAAATAAACCTCAATTGGAGTCAAATAATTAAGGGATTGATGCAGCCTATCATGGTTATAGAAAGCTAAGTAATTTCCAATACCTTGTTTTGCTTCTCGGACACTCTGATAATCTTTAAGATAGACTTCTTCATATTTGAGAGAACGCCAGAGCCTTTCGGTAAATATGTTATCGTGTGCTCTACCTCTACCATCCATGCTTATCTTAATGCTTTTATTTATAAGCATATGGTTGAAGGATAGACTGGTAAACTGTGATCCCTGGTCAGTGTTAAATATCTCTGGGCAGCCGATTTCAAGGCCTCATCTAAGGCTGATAGAAAAAGTCCACCTCAAGACTGGTTGACAACTGCCAAGAGATCACGTAACGGCTAAACCAATCCATGATGGCCACCAGGTAAGCCATTACATGATGAAGCCTGATATAAGTTATATCAGTAGCCCAGACCTGGTTGGGCCTATTAATCTCAACTCCCCTTAAAAGATCTTATTATGTCCCACAAATTTTACTGAACAAATGAATTGAAATATTGCATAAAAGGGGGTATGAATAACAGTAGAAAAAGGGAGAGGTTCATTTTTCTGATAAGAAGCACCATTAACTCTATAAGTATTCAGCAGGGGTAGTTAAAACCGCGGTAGATGGAAATGTCTGGACAAGGTTGAGACGGAAAGGAAATTGCAATTTGGTATTACTCAACCTTCACCTTCCCTTTATCAAAGGCAAAAAAGAAATACTGGACAACCCTTGGGTCAAACTGACTACCGGATTTATCCTTTATCTCACGGAGAATCTCCTCAATGGTAAGTTTTGAGCGATATGCCCTGTTTGAATTCATGGCATCAAAGGTATCGGCAACGGCAATTATTCTGGCAATAAGTGGTATTTGTTCACCTGAAATTCCATCAGGATAACCTCCTCCCCCGTATCTTTCATGATGATGATAAATGGAGGGAAGAATTTCTTTTAGTTCCTCAATATTTTTAATGATACTGACACTCTTAATTGGGTGTTCACTTATCTTTTCCCATTCCTCATAATCGAGTTTTTCTAGTTTGATTAGAATAGAGGCAGGGATGCCGATTTTACCTACATCATGTAAGATTCCAGATATTTTCACCCGCTGTTTTTCTTCATTAGTCATCGCCATTTCATCGGCAATTGCCTCGGAAATTTCTGCTACCCGCTCTGAATGCCCTTTAGTATATGGGTCTTTTTGTTCAATAGCAGAGACCAAAGCCTTAACCGTATCGAAGAGCAAAGACTCTATTCTATGGTGAAGTCTGGAGTTAGCAAATATTGCCCCTACATGGATAGCCAGGGTAAAGACAAGTTTCTCATCAGATGAGTAAAATAGTTCACCAGAGGTCTTATCCCCAAGGCAAATGACGCCAATCTTTTCAGCTCTCACCAATATTGGCACAGCCAGACAGGACTTTATTCCCAGTCGTGCCTCTTCCTTGTCAGAGGCATCACACCAAATAACGGGTTTCCCTTGAGAAATTGCCATTCCGACTATCCCCTTAAATGGATTATACTTATTGAATCTTTCTGGTTCCCCTAAGCCAAATCCTTTTGATGCCTTAAGTATCAACTTATTTTCATCCTCAAAGAGCATGAGAAATCCTATCCTGACCTTCAATAGCTTAACTGCTTTATCCAATACCTGACTTGATAGTACCTCCGGGTCAAGCAATGTCTCCATCTCATTGGTAATCTCGTAAATAAGGCTCAGTTCTTCATAAGCAGACGATAACTCCATCGTAAACTTTTCTAAATCACTTTCTAACTCCATAATTTTTTTATTAGAAGTATCATTGTTATTCATTATGATTCTCCTTTTTCAGCATTGAGTCGACCATCTCCACTATTTTCTTCGATGAGAATGGTTTTGAGGCAACTTCATCTGCACCAGACTTCTTTGCCTTTTGTATTTCATCATCCTGGCCAAGTGCTGTCAGGACAATCACAGGAATATTTTTGGTTTTTTCGCCTTGCTTCAATTTTGTGATCAGTTCATACCCATCTATTTTTGGCATACTCAGGTCTGTAATGACTAAATCCACAGGCTCTTTCTCTATGATGTTTAACGCCTCTTATCCATCCAGGGCAGTGGACACATCATATCCTGCCTCTGTTAAAGCATGTTCAAGTATTTTCCTTATATGTACCTCATCGTCTGCTATAAGTACTCTCTTTGCCATATAGGTTACCTCCTTCTTTTAATTTGTGTCTTTGTGGTTAATCATCCTAATGTCCAATAGAAGACTGCACCCTCATTTGGTTTTCCTTCTGCCTAGATGCGTCCGTTGTGGCGATAAATAATTCGTTGGACAGTAGCCAATCCAATGCCAATACCTGCAAATTCAGATGTAGAATGTAGTCGGCTAAATGCTGTAAATAGTTTATCTGCCTGCGAACAATCAAAACCAACACCGTTGTCACGAACAAAATATATTGCTTTGCCATCTTGCCCTCTGCCTCCTGCCTACCTTCAGCCTATCTCCCTAATACATTTTTCCAGCCATAATTAATAATATTTCCTTTAATGACGAAATTCTCCTCTGAGCAGGAGATAATTCCTGCTGAGGCAACATCAGAACCCAATTCCTCCCTCAGTCTGCTTAAAGATACAGCATGTTTTGGAGTAATGGTCATAGTGCTCTTTATTTCAAACAGATGCAGTTTTCCTCCTTGTTCAATCACCAAATCTATCTCTAATCCATCCCTTGAACGCAAATAATAAAGGGAGGGTTTTTGGCCACAATGCAAGAATCTTTTTAGAAAATCCGAGATAACCATCGTCTCAAATAAAGCTCCAAAAGATGGATGACTAACCAATATTTCTGCTGTCTGCAACCCCAATAAATAGGAGCATAACGCCGGGTCGTTAAAGTATAATTTAGGGCTTTTTACCAATCGTTTACCTATATTTCTGTAATAAGGGTAGAGAAGGTATATCTGATGCCCTGTTTCTAAGAGGGAAAGCCACCTTTTTGCTGTAGGAACACTAATGCCAATATCTCGTGCCATCTCCGATAAATTAAGGATTTGCCCTGTCCTGGTGGCACATATAACTAAAAATCTCTCGAAATGACTAATATCTCCTATGGTTGCTAAATTCCTGATATCCCTCTCTAAATATGTCGTTATATATGACCCGCACCACAACTGCCTATCAACATCCTGATTAGAAGCAATCTCAGGATAAAACCCACGCAGTATTATCTCACTTAAAGAAATTTGTTTTTCACATTTGTTATGGACACTTAACCTATTAAACCATCCGGAGATATCTTCAGATTTTTGAGCTTGGTCAATCCTCTCAGAAATGGAAAAAGGCAAGAGCGTAAGTATCGCAGCCCTACCAGCCAACGACTGGGTAATCTTATCCATTAAAACGAAATTTTGTGAGCCTGTAAGCAACCATTGACCAGGTTTACGGTCTTCATCTATCTTTGTCTTTATATACGATAATAATTCAGGTCCATACT
Organism: bacterium; assembly: GCA_018830565.1. Lineage (NCBI taxonomy): Bacteria > bacterium. The sequence goes on from JAHJRX010000052.1 coordinate 47,797, forward strand.
GTATTTCATCTATAATTACCGGTGGTTTATATTGATTCAAAAAACCTATTGGGTCTTCTTTTGCACGGAGGCGGACATCAGGGTTTTCCAGGCTAACAAAGGTATGGGTCTTTGGAAAAAGCATCTTGAACAAGGTTGTTTTACCTGACTGACGCGGGCCGGTTAAGACAACCGCCGGAAAGGTCTCAATCGCTTTATAAATTGTTTTGGCTAATACTCGTGGCTTGAATTCCATAATAAAAATTATACACCCTAAATATTTAATATGTCAAGTTAAATTTTAAGCCTGCAATTTCCCACCACCAAGAGACTAAGAAAGATTTTTTACCACAAAGACCACAAAGAAAATCCACAAAGTTCACAAAGTTTTGAAATTCATTTTCAGTCATTCTCTGCGTCTTTTGTGCCTCCTTTGCGTCCTTTGCGGTTAATCCCTTTTTTCTCACCACCAAGGCACCAAGACACTAAGGAGGACACTAAGAATCTTTTCTTCCTTCGTGCCTTTGTGCCTTTGTGGCTTCGTGGTTAGTCCCTTTTTTTCACCACTAAGACACCAAGACACTAAGAAAACACTAAGAATATTTTCTCTCTTTGTGTTCTTTCGTGCCTTTGTGCCTTTGTGGTTAATCTTCTCTCTTACCTATACAACCACACACGCATCAGCGACAGCAGCTGCTCGGTGTTTACCGGTTTGGTGATGTAGTCGGAGGCGCCGGCTTCTAAGCACTTTTCCCTATCGCCCTTCATTGCCTCAGCGGTCAGGGCAATTATGGGCAATTCTTTAATCTGGCTAACTTGCGTATCTCTTTCATGGTCTCGTAGCCGTCCATCTCAGGCATCATAATGTCCATTAACACTATATCAACCTCCGGGTTTTTCTTCAAGTCGGCAATGGCGTCCTTGCCGTTTTCTGCGGTCAGCACGACCATATTATGGCTCTCCAGCAGGCTGGTTAGGGCAAAGAGGTTTCGCACATCATCATCCACTACCAAAACCTTTTTGCCGCTCAATGCCGCCTCGGATTTATATATCTTTTCCACTATTTGCCGTTTGTCTTTGGGCAGTTTTGAAATTACAATTGCCAATAAAATTTTCTTATCTTCATAGCCATTAGTTTTCTACGTTCTTGGAGAAACTCGTCATAGTGATCAATGTTTTTATTTTCCATTCCTTCAGGAATACAGTGCATGGCAAAATTTTCTCGCATTTGGTCAATA
>JAHJRX010000053.1 GCA_018830565.1 bacterium
ATAAGGATGTGGGTGAATATTCTTTATCTTCAGAAAAAGAAGTTTATGATCAGAACAAGTAAGATCTGGGTGATGGTTTTTTGAATAAGGATGTGGGTGAATATTCTTTATCTTCAGAAAGAAAAGAATACTTAACTAAGATCCTTAAGGATTATGCTGCCTTAATAGAATATCCTTTATGGATGATGATAGAGGAAGATTTTATAGAACCTGTTTATTATACCAACTACTGTCAAATTATCAATGATGCTCTTAAGGGCAAGGTATTTTGTAAGGGCAATCAAGAAAAGTTATTTAATTTAATTAAGTCCTCCCAAGCTCCTGAATTTTCTCCCTGTCATGGTAAATTACTTCTTTTAGGCGCTCCCGTGAAACATCACTCCAAAGTTGTGGGCATCGTTGCTTGTTGCCAAGTTTTACTAAAAAGTATTGAGGAAAAAGATCGATTAGAAGCCATTAGTCTTTCTCCTAAGTTAGAAATATCAAATAAATTAGGGGTAAGCAATATTCAGCTATTTATAAAGTATTTAGAAGAGACAAGAGTCTTATCAAAAGATAAGATTAGACAAATTATGGATTCTTTGATTTTTTTAAGTAACTTAGTCAGTGAGATAATTTCTGGGGATAAAAAGCTCCAGAATTTGACTTGTGAAGCTACTTCAATGAACAAAGAACTTACTCTTATCCATGAAGTAAATCAAGCTCTATCTTTGCTTGGGGAGATTGATGATATTATTAAAATGATCTTAAATCGGGTAATGGAGATCATTTCAGTCAAGGTGGGATGGGTAATAGTGAGAGAGGAAAAGCTTGACCCCTCGATTATTGCTCAAGGTATCTCTGAAGTATTAGCGAAGAAGACGTTACCTCTCTTAAAAAAGGAAATATTTGATAAATTTAATGGGGGTAATAATTTTGTAATGATTAACGAACTTAGAAAGGATGTTGTTTTAAGCAGCTTAAAATTAGGGCTAAGCTCTTTATTATGTGTTCCTTTAAAGATAAGAGGCAAGATATTTGGATTTATGTTAGTGGCCCATCAAGAAGAAGGGAAGATATTTAATACTTCCGATCGCCAGTTGTTGACTTCCTTGGCTACTGAAGCAGCTCTATTAATAGAAAATGCTAAATCCCATAAGTCTTGGCAGAAGTTGTTTTTAAATACGATTACAGCTTTAACTTCTACTATTGATGCTAAGGATCCTTATACTCGTGGCCATAGCGAAAGGGTGCAAAATATTTCTTTAATAGTAGCTGACGAACTTGGGCTTTCTCTTGAAGAAAAAGCTCAAGTTAAAATTTCTGCTTTATTCCATGATATTGGAAAGATTGGCATTACCGAGAAAGTTTTAGGAAAGGAAGGACCTTTAGAAGACAAAGAATTTGAAGTTATTAAAGAACATTTGATTTTAGGAGCTAATATTATTGAAAAGATTGATGGTTTAAAGGATATTGTTGCTAATGTCATGAATCATCACGAGCGTTTTGATGGACAAGGTTATCCTGGAGGTCTCAAGGGAACACAGATTCCTTTAGCTAGTAGAATAATTAGTGTGGTAGACTCTTATGATGCCATGACTTCTGACCGGCCATATCGACAAGGAATGACCAAAGAAAAGGCGGTAGATGAATTAAAGAGGTGTGTTGATTTTCAATTTGATCCAAAAGTGGTAAAAGCATTTGTAAGAGCTTTTGAGAAAGGAAAAATATAAGTAAACCAATATCTCTACTTTCTCAATATTACAATTAAAAAGTTTTCCTTGACAGATAAGATCTTAATAAGTAGTATTACTCTTAAATTTAAAATAAGTGGGCCGCTAGCTCAGTTGGTAGAGCACCGCCCTTTTAAGGCGGGTGTCGTTGGTTCGATCCCAACGCGGCTCACCAAAAAAGATTTCGTGAAATCCTTTTTGGTGAGCTTTATTTAAAAAGGCGCGAACCTTTTTTGAACAAAACTAACGCCCTGCCCTCGCTTCCGACTCGAAAAGACTAAGGACTCTCTTTTTCTTTACTATTTCCAAATATTTTAGTAATATTATTTTGTGGTTGCGAAGTTTAAGCATAATTTAATTATGCCACAATTTAATATTGCTATTCAAATATGGTAGAATCAAGCAAAATAAAAAGAATAAGAAAAAACTGGCTCGGCTTGCCGATGTTTCCAATCATACAATAATTAACATTGAGACTATCTTTCTTAAATAAAGCTTCTGTGGAGGCGCAAAAGGAGGTTTTAGTGAAAAATAATGTTTTAAGATTACTTATCTTATTTCTCTTCCTAGGAAGTTTTTTATTCTTAGGCAAGAATTCTTTTGGCAAGGAAAATCACTCTTTTAAGACGCCCACTACTTCTTATCAAATTCCAGATAAAGTTTACAAGGTATTACCTTCTGGAAAAAATAAATGTTATTTGGGTATCTTTATGGCTACTTGTTGGGTCAATTATGATTGGCAGGACTATAAAGGTAGTTGGCATAGCCGAGGTTTTACGGGAAATTTTAATGTCCTCGATGGGAGCACTCAAGAGATCGATGATTTTAAGAGTAAAACAAAAAAAAGACCAGCTATTGTCCATAGAAGTACTTACTGGGATAAAGATCCTTGGCAACCTATTAACGATAGACCATTTACTAAACCCTTACATGGTAATTTCGATCCAAGGTCAAGAGAGGTTGTTTGGTGTGTTGCCTGGACACCCCCAGTGTTTAGCGCTGGTTATTCTACTTATCAGATAGCTGATTGGTTAGAAAAGGCTCTTCAAGGAACTCAGGATTTAGTGATTGTCAAAGCAGCAAAAGATGCCATAGCTTATAAAAAGCCTTTAATGATTGAGCTTGCCGTAGAAGTAAATTCTGGAAATCCAGAAGTTCATAATAAAATTCCTTCAGAAGCATATAAAAAATTTCATTGTTATGTAGTCAATATCTTTAGGAGAGAGTTTAAAAAAGATAAAGCACCAGAAAATGTTACTTGGTGCTTGTATGGTGGCCATACTTCTGACTATGAAAGCTTAAAAGAATATTACCCTGGGGATAGCTATATAGATTGGATTGGAAAAAGCATTTATCAAGGAAGAGCAGTTCATAATTTGACTGCCTTTGGGAAGCCAGTCTATGCGCCAGAATATCTACCTATAAATTCTGGACAAGATAATGCCACTGCTGATAAATATTTGAAGAATGACTTAGATCAGACCAACTTTCAAGCTATTTGCTTAAATACATTCGATTGGACAATGGCTGGTTACCTTCCAGGAGGGAACATTTATCATTATGAGAGCCAAGAAGGTTATGTTTCCCAACATAAAGATTATTTAGAACTAAGTAAGAATGAATATGATTACTTAGATAGGTATTTAGTTAATAATCTAAAATTCTTAGATAAATGTCTGGTTACAGGTAAATAATTATAGCTAAATTTAAATGAGCAGATAAATCTTTATGATTAATTTAATCTTTATCTTTCCATTAAGGTATGGCTAAAACTTATGCTTTCTGATCAAAATACCCACCTTCAAACTTTAAAGGAAAAAATTAAGGAATTTATTAAGGAAAGAGACTGGGAAAAGTACCACCATCCTAAAGAGTTAGCTATTTCTATGAGTATTGAAATAGCTGAGCTTTTGGAGATATTTCAGTGGGAAGAAAAGGAGTGTTTAGATACTTTAAAGAATAATCAATTAGCTATGAAGAAAATAAAGGAAGAATTAGCCGATGTGATTATTTACGCCCTGAGCATTTCCAATCAATTAGATATCAATCTATCTCAAGCGATCATAGATAAGTTAGAAGCAAATAAGATAAAGTATCCTTCAGAGAAGGTAATTAAAGAAGGGTTATACAAGAAGAAGATTATATAAATTATATAAGAAGGTTATATAAAATGTTATACAAGAAAAAGATTATATAAATTATATAAGAAGGTTATATAAAATGTTATACAAGAAAAAGATTATATAAATTATATAAGAAGGTTATATAAAATGTTA
>JAHJRX010000054.1 GCA_018830565.1 bacterium
AGTTAAGCCTTTATCAATTAGATTATTAATTAACTGATAACGATCGCTACCTGGTTCCGACAAACTTACTTTCTCTTTATTTTCAATAGTTAAGCCTTTATCAATTAGATTATTAATTAACTGATAACGATCGCTACCTGGCTCTGGCGAACTTACTTTCCCTTGGTCTTCTTTTTTTGTTTCTACCAATAAAGTTTTTACCAACAAAGATTTCTTCTTTTCTTTATTTATCACTTTAAGCTGGTTAATTTTTTCCGTGGCTACTTTTACCTCTTCTTTTAATTCTTTTACTTTATCTTCCAAGATATTAATATTAAGATTAGAGATTCGGTTAAATTCTCTCACTAATTCTAACATCTTCTCGTAAGAAGAATCTTTTTCATTATCTTGGTTGGTTTTTTTTGAATATAATTTAATTAAGCGCCAGTATAGTCCCACCACTATTATTAAGTTGATCATTAAAAGCAAAAGTAATAACTTCAAGAAAACATCCTAATTTTATTTGTAGCATACAGGTATCAGCCATCAACTTTCAGTTATTATCCTGACTACTGACACCTGACAACTAAACGTTGACTATTTTAAGACATCAATTAATCTGCCCTTGGTAGGATCTTTTGGCAAATCCTCTTTCTTTCCCTCTTCCTCTTCCTCTTTCTTTTTTCTTTCTCCTGGGGAATAACCACTACCTCTTTTTCCTTCAGGTTCTACTTTTTCACTTTCGGGTTGGTTAGCAGCTTCAACTTTTGTTTGCTGGATTCTGGCTTTCTCTACGGCTTTTTTATCAGCGTGATGCTGGCTATCAATAGGTGCTTGTTGGGCTGCTTGTTGTAAATTACTAACATTTGTTTGCTGAGCAATATTTACTTGAAAATCAAGAGGTTGAATAGCCATTTTTACTTTCCTTGATCTGTAAACGTTTAGCCTCTCCTTGGCCTTTACCTTCTTAATTGTCCTCTTCTTTTCCTTTAGTTATTTTAGGTTCTTCATAAGATAATACTTTAATCTGACCTACTTTTACTACAAAGGTAGAATATTTATATTCTTTTTTAAGAAATAAAGGCACAGTCCGAATGCACATCTTTACTCCTGGATAAATTATATTAAAAACACTAACCTTTCCCCCCGTTTCGGCAGAAAGTTCTTTTTGTAAAGAAATTAATCTTTCTGTAGTATCTCTTAATTTAGTCATTAATAAATTTTGAGCTCTTAAATGCTGAGCTAAAAGTTCTTCTTTTTCAGGAGAAAGTCGACTTCCAGAAAATTCTTTCTGTTTCACCAAGGTTTTTATTCCTAATTTTAATTCGTTAAAACTTTTCTTGTCAGTTTCAATCTCTTTTTCTAAATTAACAATACTTTCTCGACTATTAGGGGAAAGTCCTACTTCAACGCTAGTTTCTACTTCAGCCCAAGAACCAATAGTCCGAGCGTTTATTTCATCTTTAGCCCTTATCCTGCCTCCTAAAATTACTCCTTTTTTCCCGCCGTAAACAATAACTCGATTTTCAGCATCTACATTACTATGTATAATAGCTTCGCTTACTATCACATCTTTGCCTGCTACAACCACGGCATTCTCAATAAACTTAGCCACAACATTTCTCCCAGCTTTAATAAAACCTTCTCCTTTTCCAATTATTCCACTTTGGACTCTTATATCTCCTGCGGCCTCTATAGTAGCTTTTTCTACACACCCTTTTACTTCTACATCTCCTCCCGATTTAACATAAAAACCATCTCTAACGTTACCACCCACGATAACTGACCCTGCAAATTCAACATTTCCTACATCATAACCAACATCGCCCTTTATTTCATATGCCTGTTCTACATCAATTCTTGATTCACTCCAAATGATTCTGCCTGTCTTTCCAGCAAAAAGCGTTAGATTGTCATCCGAAGCATAGGTATTCCTTCCCATGGGAAGAGAAATATCTTTTCCTTCTTCTGCGGGAATCTCTTTTCCAGTAATAGTTTTACCATGCTTACCAGCGGTAGCTGGCATCTTTACTGCTATAATTTGACCTTCTTGAATATTTTCAATTAGATTTAGTTGTCGATAATCTATGCGACCGTTATCTTTTTCTGTAAAGTGAACCTTATCTCTAGTCGCATCAAATCTATAATCAATTATGGCATCATTTCCTTTAACAGGAGAAGTTCCTTTAGCTACTAAGATAGCTCGATGAAGTTCTCTTTTAGGATCTCTACAAATATCTTCAATTACTTCTTCCTCGTACCCATGTGTTACCCCTTGCTCTTTTAATAAGTTTTTAATCTCTTCAGGGATAACTTTAAATAATACTCCTTGAGGTGGAGGGGCAATGGTTAAGTAAGCACTCATTTCATCTTCCATGATTTCCACAATTAAGCATCCTTGCTTCTTTTCTTCTTGGATTTCTCCAACTTTAACAGGAAGACCAGCACTTTCTTCTACCGCCTGTTCGACTATATCTAGATCAATGTCTGTTAGTCCTCGTTCTTTGATGTGGAGCAAGATACTTTCTACGTTTACTTTCTCTCCTTCTCCTACCGGTGAATAGACTGTTAAAAATGCACCTTGAGAAGAAGTAGTGATTTTAAAATAACCATCTAAGTTCCAACTCTTCTTAGTCAATTTATTCCCTCTTTCTTGATACTAACTTTTAATTTTTAAGTTAACTTAGAATATTTCATGCAACCTTTACTCGAGCAGGGACAAGCCTCATCGCCTATATTTAGTTCCATGTATTCTATATATCATAAAATGTATCGTAAGCTAATATTTTTCAAATGTCTCATTATAACTAAGTTATAATTAAGCTATTTTCAAACACCGCTAAATTTTCGCCAACCAATTTTCATTGGGTATATCTTAACTAATTACCTCTTTAAATACCATTCTATGTTTACTAAGGTAACCACGTAATCTTAAAATTATCTTGGTATGCAATTGAGATACTCGAGATTCAGTAATTCCAAGCACTTCTCCAATTTCTTTTAAGGTAAGTTCTTCATAATAATAAAGGGCAATTACTTCTCTTTCTCGCTGAGGAAGTCTTTCCATAGCTTCTATTAATAACTTTTTTGCTTCTTCCTTTTCGGTAATAACTTCTGGGGTTTGACTTACGGGTCCTTCAATGGTCTCTATTACCGACACTTCGTTATCGTCGCTAATAGGGCAGATATCATCTAAAGACAAGAGGGTAGTTCCGCTAACTTCTGAGATCATTTTATTTAACTCTCCTATCGTAATACCTAATTCTTTAACTACCTCTTCATCAGTAGCCGGTCTTCCTAATTTATGTTCTAAATTAGCATAAATTATTTCTAATTCCTTACTTTTTTGACGAACAGAACGAGGAACCCAGTCAATTATTCGAAGTTCATCAAGAATAGCCCCTCTAATTCTTTGAATAGCATAGGTTTTAAACTTAATATTTTGATTAAGATCAAACTTTTCAATAGCATCAATTAAACCTATAATACCATAATGAACTAAGTCATTAAATTCTACGATAGGAGGGGTATTCATTGCAATTCTACCAGCAATATACTTTACCAAGGAAGCATACCTAAGAATAATTTCCTCTCTTAGTTCTTCTTTTAAGATTTCATCCTCAGTTTCTTTATAAACTCTCCATAATTCTTCTTCTTTTAGCTTTGTTTTCAACATGAACTTAGTCCTTGTCCAGATTATATTATAATTTGAAGATATATCCGCAGATTACGCAGATATAAACTTAGTCCTTGTCCAGATTATATTATAATTTGACCATAATAGCTACGATTAGTAAGACAATCATAATTAAAATAGCTAAGTCTACCGGTCTTAAGGGTAGAGGTGTAATTATCTTTTCTTTAATGGCTGTAGGAGTAAGCTTACTTAATAAGTTCTTTTTTTTATCTGGAAATCCTCCAAGAGAAGATTTAATCTTTACATTCTTAGAAACTACTGTGGTGCCTATAATCCCAGGACCAAACCTAACTTGCACTTTAATTTTATCAAATCCTACAGGAGTAAGGTCTTCTATATTGGCCACCGTAGAAATAATCTTATCTTTATCCCTTGCCCCCATTAACCCGGCTAAATATTGACCGATGGTAGTAGTATCGATTATTCTTACCGTTAAGCAATCACCAGGCTTTAATTCTGTAACTAATATACCACTGACTGGAGAGAGAATTAAGGCTATTTGTAAGGAAATTTCAGGAGCTAAGGAAGCTACTTCTGTTTTATTTAAAGTTTCTTCTTCTGAAGGTATTTTTTCTTTAGTCGCCTTTTTTTCAAGATAATCCCTCTCGAGCACCGTAAGTTGGTTAACATCCAAAACTAAATCTATGTTAGGGTCATCTAATAATCTTCCAATTTGAATACTTAAAATCCCTTTTAGTTCACTTATTTCAGAAGAGGCTAATGATTTAAAGATATTCTTTTTTTCCTCACTATTAACGTTATTGAATAAATCAATAAGATCATGATGAAGTTTAGCCATCTTTTTATTAGAGAGTTCACTCTTTCTAAGGCTAGCACTGTGAATATATTTTTCTAATTCGTCCCAATTACAGCCTATATCCCACTGGCAAAGTAAGGCATTTCTAGAGACTATTAAATCTAATTTTTTAATCTCTTGACCAATGTTATCAGCTTGAATTAAAAACAATCCGTATAACTTTTCAGTTTTACAAGCAAATCTTCCTTTAATAATAAAAGTATTTTTACTTGAAAGAGAAGTAATAATGGAAATAGCTTGCTCTAAATCTCTATTGTTAGATCTTAATATTGATTCAGCTTGTTCTTGGTTACAACCAGTTTTTTCTATTAATAAGGAAACCTGATCATTAAAATTATCTTTTTCCATATCTCAAAATTTATTTTTCATATATTTTATATAAAGATACAATACCTTATTATAAATAATACCATATCATCTTAATTCCTGCAATATTTTTTTCACTAAATCTAAATTGTTCTTAACATTTAACACTCTTAGAATATTCTTACCTTGAGGATCTAATCTTAAATTATTATTATTTTCCACTAATTTTACTAATTTAGAAACTAATTTATTATCTACTTCCATAAACCTTAGGCAAGCTTCATCTTCTATAATGGTTACAGATTCTACCTTTACCTTCTTGCTAATTATTTTCATTTCAATGATTTTAAATAAATTATCAATAACCTTAGGAATCTTACCAAATCTATCCTTTAATTCTTCTTTATATTCCCCTAACTCTTCTATCTTCTTGATAGAAGCCATTCTTTTATACATAGCTTGTTTAATCTTTGGAGCGGAGATAAAACTTTCTGGAATGTAAGCATCTATATTTAAGTCAATCTTTGGATTTATTTCTTGAGAAATGTTTTCGCCTTTAATTTTAGCTATTTCTTGGGATAAAAGGTTACAGTATAAACCAAAACCAACCGCCACTATATTCCCATGTTGACGATGTCCTAAAATATTTCCTGTCCCTCGAATTTCTAAGTCTCTCATAGCAATCTTAAACCCACAGCCTAATTCTGTACATTCCATAATAGTTTTTAACCTTTCCTGAGATGGCTTAGATAAACTTTTTTGGGATGGATATAATAAATAAGCATAGGCAAGATGATTTGTCCTTCCTACTCGTCCTCTTAATTGGTAAAGTTGAGATAGTCCAAATTCATGAGCATCATTAATAATTATAGTGTTTACAGAAGGAATATCTAATCCTGACTCAATAATAGAAGTAGAAAGCAAAAGATCATATTCTTTTTTAATAAATTTCATCATTATATTTTCTAAGTCTTTTCCAGGCATTTGTCCATGAGCTATAACTATTTTTACTTCTGGGATTAGAGAAGACAAATAATTATATATCTCTTTTATGGTTACTACTTTATTATGAACAAAGTAAATTTGCCCACCACGATCTATTTCTCTTAAAATTGCTTTTTTTATAATATCTTGGTCAAATTTTGTAACTAATGTTCTTATCGGAAAACGTTCTGGGGGTGGAGTATTAATTACGCTTATATCTCTAATTCCTACAAAAGACATATAAAGAGTTCGGGGAATGGGAGTCGCAGTTAAGGTTAATATGTCTACCTCTTTATGTAATCTTTTCATCTTTTCTTTATGAGTAACGCCAAATCTTTGTTCTTCATCAATAATTAGAAGTCCTAAATTTTTAAATACCACGTCTTTTTGTAATAACCTATGGGTTCCAATAATGATATCTATCTTTCCATCTTTAAGTTCTTCGACAATCTTCTTTTGTTCATTTTGGGTTTTAAATCGACTTAATATTTCTACACAAATAGGAAAATTTTTAAATCTTTCTCTAAGTGTTAAATAATGTTGTTGAGCTAAGATAGTGGTAGGAACTAAAATTCCCACTTGTTTATTATTCATTACTGCTTTAAACGCTGCTCTGATGGCTACTTCTGTCTTTCCATAGCCAACATCTCCACAAACCAATCTATCCATCGGAAAAGGACTTTCCATATCCTTTTTTACTTCAGCCAAACTTTTTAACTGATCTTCTGTTTCTTGGTATATAAAACTTTCTTCAAGCTCGCATTGCCATTTTGAATCTTTAGAAAATGAAAATCCTGACAAAACTTTGCGATAAGCATATAATTCTAAAAGTTCTTTAGCTACCTTTTGAACAGATTCTTTAACTCTTTTTTTTACTTGATTCCAAAGATTTCCACCTAAAGGATAGAGAGGAGGGTTTTCTCCTCCAGTATACTTCTCTACCAAGTGCATCTGATCTAAAGGGAGATATAGCTTATCATTATTGTCATATTCTAAAACTAAATAATCTCTTTTTATCCCTTGAGTCTCTATATTTTTAATGCCTAGATATCGACCAATGCCATAATTTACGTGGACCACATAATCGTGAATATCTAATTCTCTGTAATCTTTAACTACCCATTTTTCTGTAGATTTATATCTCCTTTTAGAGATCTTGATTTTTTCCCATATTTCTTGCTCGCTAATTACTACTAATTTAATCTCTTCTTCTAAAAAGCCATGAAGATAAACATTTTCTTCAAAGATAAAGATCTTAATTTTCTCCTTCAGGGCAACCTCTTCTTCTATTGAACTTAAAATTCTTTCTTCTTGGAGTTTTGATCTTACTAATACAACTACCTCATAATTTTTTGCTTGCCAATTTAACAAGTCTTCTACTAATAAACTAATTTTTCCATTATAACTTACCAGAAAAGGGATGTTAAAGAAGATTTCAGAAGATTTTATCTCGGTATTATTGATTAAAGAAGTATGAATTAGATAATATCTTGATAAAATATTTTTAATATCTTCTATCTTGATAAAGATTTCAGCAGGAGAGGGGATTTTTTTACTAATCAGTAATCTTTCTTGATAAAAATCATCTATCTCTTTTTGTAGATTCTTATATTCAAAGTAAAATCTTGACCACTCATCGATAACTAATAAAACTTCTTCGGGAACATATTCAAAGAAAGAAACTTTTTGTCCTTGGCAATCGCATAAAATGGATTCATTTCTAGCTAAGATTAGCACTTCTTCAAGATGTCGTAATGATCCTTGAGTAGAAATATTAAATTCTCTGATGGACTCTATGACATCTCCAAAAAATTCCACTCTAAGAGGTACCTCACTTGGTGGGTAAAGATCAACTATACCTCCCTGTGCTCTAAAATATCCTTCTTCCTCTACTTGCTCGCAGATTTCATATCCAAAACTAACTAAGATCTTAATCAATTCATCTCTATTGGTCTCTTCTCCTTTCTTGATAAGGATCTTTTTAGTCTGTAATTCCTTTGGAGGTATAAGTTTATAAGAGATTGATCTAGAAAAGGCTACAACTATCATTTGTTCTTTAGCCAGAAACTTAAATAATATTTTTATTCGTTCTCCCATTAATCCTTCAGCAGGCCTTTGTTCTTCATAAGGCAAAATTTCCCAAGAAGGAAATAAAAAGGTGTTTTTTGTGAAAAGAAGTAAATTTTGATGAAGTTCTTCGGCTTCATTCTGAGTAGGGGTGATAATCAAGATGGTCTTTTTTTCTTTTTCAAATAAAGCTGATAACAAGTAAGCTTTAGTTAAGATACTTAAACCTATCACCTTTTGCTCTTTTTGTTTTTTTGATAAGTTTTTTAATATTTCTTTGAAATTTTTATGAATATATAATTTTGAGAGTAAATAATTTAAAAACATAATTATAAGTCGTAGAAAAAAGGAATTTTAGAAAATTATAAACAATTTAACATTAAGGTGTCAATAAGATATCTATCAATTCCAGAGCACTTATTAATGAAAATTTGACCTAGAGCAAGTTAATTTGAGGGCAAACAAGCTTATCTTTTGTTACTCGGTATTATTTCCTATGTCCGGTTTTCGTTGATAACTACTATAATGATAGACTTGATGGAGTTAAATGCAAGGATATGACTTGTCCTGTCCGGAACAGCATCTTTTCATGACAGTTTTTTCATAATTAGAATTGCTGATTCTGCATTTGACAGATAAAGAATGTTATGGTAAAATTTTATTAAGTAAATAATCTCATTTGTGGCTAAAAACAAGGAAAGACAATTATGACCCCAGTAGTTTCTATAGTAGGCCAAAAAAATAGTGGCAAGACTACCTTAATAGAAAAAGTGATTCCTGAATTAAAAAAGCGTGGCTATCGGATTGGAACAATTAAGCATACAATCCATGAAATTAAAGCCAAAGATATTGATCGTCAAGACAAGGATACTTATCGACATCAGATGGTTGGTGCAGAAATCGTAATTTTATCGGGACCAAATAAATTAATGCTTCTCAATGAAGTAAAAACTCCTCTTTGTCTTGACAAGATTAGAAAAAAATACTTAGATGAAATGGATCTTATTTTAACCGAAGGTTATAAATCTGAAGATAAACCAAAGATCGAAGTCTTTCGTCAGGAAGCAGCCGAAAAAGAAGAACTATTGTCCTCAGTAGAGAAAGATAATTTGGTAGCAGTGGTAAGTAATCTTAAATTTGAGCTTAACATCCCCTTTTTTGGATTAGATGATTACTTAAAAGTAGCTGACTTTCTCGAAAAAAGATTCATTAAAAAGGAAAGGTCATTAGAGATAAAGCTAACTGTTAATCAGAAAGAAATTTTTCTTAAAAGTTTTATAAGTAAGTTTCTTAAAAATTCTATTGTCGGTATGATTAGTTCCTTGCATAGCATTCCTGAAAACCTCCAAGAGATAGAAGTAAAGATAAAATTACTAAAAGATATCCCCAAGGAGAAATGAAAAGATGATTTCGCCAGATGAAGCTTTGAAAATTATCCTTCAATCAGTCAAGGCAAGTGAAGAAACAGAAGAAGTCTCTATCATAGAAGCTTTTGGCCGAACATTGGGAAAAGAGATTTATGCCAAGATAGATCTACCCTTATTTGATAATTCAGCTATGGATGGATATGCTTTAAAGGCCATTGATACTCAAGGAGCATCACCAGAGGTATCAGTAATTTTAGAAGTAATTGAAGAGGTGCCCGCTGGATATTTCCCGACTCAAAAGATTAGTCCAGGCCAAGCCACTAAGATTATGACTGGCGCCCCTATTCCAGAAGGAGCAGATACGGTCTTAATGAAAGAGTTCACCGAGATTAAAGGCAATCAGATCAAGGTATTCAAAGAGGCAAAAGTTGGGGAAAATATTCGCCATCGAGGCGAAGATGTCCGGATTGGTCAGTTAGTTCTTGAAAAAGGTAAGTTAATTAACCCATCGGTGGTGGGGATGTTAGCTACATTAGGTAAAGACAAAGTCAGAGTAGTAAAAAGACCCACCATTGCTGTATTAGCTACCGGTGATGAGTTAACAAAAATTGACGAAATACTCCTCCCGGGCAAGATTCACGATAGCAATTCTTATGCCTTGTTATCTTTGATCCAAAAACATGGTGGAGTAGCTAAACTTCTTGGCATTGCAAAAGATAACTTAGATCAAATTAAGGAAAAGATAAAAGAAGGCTTTAATTACGATTTCCTGGTAATCTCTGGTGGGGTCTCCGTAGGTGATTATGATTTAGTTCATCAAGCTCTGGAGGACTTAGGGGTAGAGATAAAGTTTTCTCAAGTAGCGATAAAGCCCGGCAAGCCTTTGACCTTTGGCTTATTAAAAGATAAATTAGTCTTTGGTTTGCCTGGTAATGTGGTTTCGGTAATCGTTTGTTTTGAAAAGTTTATTCGGCCAGTAATTTTAAAGATGCTAAACCAGAAAGATTTAAAATTGCCAATGGTCACTGCTGAATTAAAGACAGCTATTGAAAAAAAAGGTAATCGACGTTATTTTTTTATGGCCAAAGTAACCTGGGAAAACGGAAAGTACTGGGCATTACCAACCAGATCTCAAAGTTCAGGTTCTCTAAGGTCAATGATTATGGCTAATGGACTTATTATTGTTCCAGAATCGGTAAAAAAGATTCCCGCCCAAGATATGGTTCTGGTAGAAATGTTGGAATTTCCATCCTTCTTGCCAGCCTGAGTTAGGATATTTCTCTATTATAAAAAAAATATAAGAGGAACAAATGTCTCTGGCAGATGAAATAAGCCAATGGATTAAGACTAAAGTAGAAGAAGCCAAGGCAAAAGGTGTTGTCGTTGGACTTAGTGGTGGCCTCGATTCTTCCGTAGTAGCTGCTTTAGTCAAAAAAGCGCTGGGAGATAATGTCTTAGGGCTAATCATGCCTTGTCAAAGCAACCCCATAGATGAAGAAGATGCTTTACTGGTAGTCTCAAGATTAAATCTTAAGATAGAAAAAGTATCATTAGATGTTACCTACAGTAAGTTATTAGAAACGCTCCCTTTTGGTAATAAGTTAGCCTTGGCTAATTTAAAACCCAAGTTATTAGAAACGCTCCCTTTTGGTAATAAGTTAGCCTTGGCTAATTTAAAGCCCAAGTTATTAGAAACGCTCCCTTTTGGTAATAAGTTAGCCTTGGCTAATTTAAAACCAAGATTAAGAATGCTCATTTTATACTATTTTGCCAATAGTTTAAACTACTTAGTAGCCGGCACCGGCAATAAATCAGAGATTATGGCTGGTTATTTTACTAAGTATGGAGATGGAGGGGTGGACATCTTACCTATTGGAGGATTATTGAAGACAGAGGTAAGAGCCTTAGCCAAGGAATTCAATCTTCCAAAAAAAGTCTTAGAAAAAGCACCTACCGCTGGATTATGGCCAGAACAAACAGATGAAGATGAGTTAGGCCTCACTTATCATGACTTGGATGAAATCTTAAAGAGATTAGAGTCTAATGAAATCACCAATTTACCTCAAAAATTGGTGATTAAAGTTAAAAAATTAGTAGAAATTTCGCAGCATAAGAGAATGTTACCCTTGGTATTTAAACAAGATCTAAGTTAAGGTAAATATGTTACGAGTAATTTCTGGAATTGCCAGAGGAAGTAAGCTTAAGAACGTAAATCTTTCTTCTACTCGACCTATTCAGGATCGAGTAAAAGAGTCGTTATTTAATATCTTAAAAGATAACCTTGAAGATTCTCTCTTTTTAGATTTATTTGCTGGCACTGGAAGTGTAGGAGTTGAAGCTTTAAGTCAAGGTTGCCAAAAAGCCATCTTTGTAGAAAATAATTACCAAGCGATAGAAGTAATAAAATTTAACCTAAAAAAAACAAATTTTATCCTTAAGTCTCAAGTCATAGACCAAGATGTTTTTAAGGCGATAAAGATGCTTCACCAGCAAAAACAAGTATTTGACTTTATCTTTGTAGGACCTCCTCAATTTAAGGATCTTTTAAGTAAAACCTTACTAAGTTTAAAAGAATATCCTTTGTATATTCCCTCTACGACCATAATTATTGGCCAAGCTCACCCTAAAGAAGAGCTTAAAGAGATTCCTTCCTTTAGATTACAAGAAAAAAGAAGATATGGAAATACAGTCCTCTTATTTTATAAAGTTGATCCTTAAAGAGAAAGATTGAGGCTGGTTGAATTAGCCAGTAATTTGCTATAATCTAAAATAAGACCAAAGGCGAGGTGAAGAAATGGACGAATTATATTTAACTACCGATAGATTATAAGAAAAAAGAAGATATGGAAATACAGTCCTCTTGTTTTATAAAGTTGATCCTTAAAGAGAAAGATTGAGGCTGGTTGAATTAGCCAGTAATTTGCTATAATTTAAAATAAGACCAAAGGCGAGGTGAAAAAATGGACGAATTATATTTAACTACCGAAGGACTAAATAAACTAAAAGAAGAATTAAATTATTTAAAGAATGTCAGAAGAGGAGAGCTTTCTAAAGCCATCGGTGAAGCCCGAGACTTAGGGGACCTTCGTGAAAATGCAGAATATCAATCAGCCAAGGAAGAACAAGGACGAACAGAAGCCAAAATTAGATTCCTTGAAGAAAAGATAAGCCGGGCAAAACTTGTAGAAAATGAAAAGTTTCCCACTGATACCATTTGTATTGGTTCTAAAGTAAAATTAGAAGACTTAGATAAAAATTTAGAGCAAATTTATACTTTGGTTAGTCCCTTAGAAACAGATTTTAATTCTGGAAAAATATCAATTAAATCTCCTGTCGCTAAAGGACTATTAGGAAAAAAAGTAAGTGAGGTAGTAGAAATTAATATTCCCGCTGGTCAATTACACTACAAAATATTAGATATCTCTAGATGAGAAAAAAGAGTTATGCAAGTCCTCTACTTCCAAAGCAAAATTAGTAAAGACCTTAGCGATTGTAGGATCAAACTGTTTTCCGGAGCAAACCTCTACCTGAGAGAAGGCCTCTTTTAGACTCATCTTTTTCCGATAAGGACGATCACTGACCATCGCATCAAAAGCATCAGCCAGGCAAAGGACTCTCGCCATTAAAGGAATATCTTCACCACTTAAACCTTGAGGATAACCTCCTCCGCTAAAACGTTCATGATGAAACATAATGGCTGGAATAATATTAGCTAATTTTTTTATTGATCTTAGTATATTAGCGCTCTTGACCGGATGTTCTTTTACTTTGTCAAATTCTTCAGCAGTTAAGTTTCCTGGCTTGTGAAGAATTTCCAAGGATATACCTATCTTGCCAATATCATGAAAAAGTCCAGCTAAATATATTTTGTCTCTTTTTTCCTTAGAAAAATTTAGTTTCTCAGCTATAAAGACAGCATATTGAGCAACCCGAGATGAATGACCGAAAGTATATTGGTCTGCAGTGTCTATGGCTGAAGATAAAGCACTAGTAACTTCTAGAAATAGCTCTTGGAGTTCTTGATAATGAGCAACTTTATCAATAGAGATTGAACATAAACAAGAAACAGTAGATACACTCTTTAGATCATAAGCACTAAATACTTGGTCAATCTTGTCAAATAAACAAAGGACGTTTATTTCTCTATCGTTTATTCTAAAAGGAACAATAAGGACACTTTCTTCTGCTAATCCGAAATATCTATCTTTATGTCTATAAACCTGATTATCTAAAACCGTTCTTTTCTCTAATATTTTAGGTAGGATAAAGTCATTAAAATATGAGTTGTTCTTGATATTAATAGCTGTCCCTAATTGGTCATTATTAAGACCTTCACTGCTCTTTATGTCAATAGTTTTACTTCCTTCCTTGATCGTCCCAATTAAGCCTTTTTTAACATTAATTTGGTTAACTAAGTATAAAATTACTATCTTATACATCTTACTTAAATCATATAAGTGAGTCAGATGCTTGCTTACATTAAAAAGTAATGATAATTCTTCTTCTATCCTTGCCTTCTCTTCTCTTTTTTTAAGCAGTTCTAAAATATAAAGATGATCTTTTTCTTCAAGAAAATGGTGCTCTAATTTATTCTTTAAGTCTTCCTTTAAAGTCAAATCCAGATCTTGACGGGTTTTTTCATCTTTATCTGCTAACAAGAATCTGTTCATTTTGCACCTATTGATTTAATTAAAGGAAAAAACTTGTGGAAAAATTTGCCCCTTAATCTTTGATAAACTCTAAAATAGCTTTACTTACTTCTCCTGGTTTTTCTATTTGAGAGACATGACCACAATTTTCAATCATTAAAAGCTTAGAGCCTTTAATATCTTCATTTAATTGATAAGCAAAAGAAGGAGGAATAATGCTATCTTGATCTCCCCAAATAATTAAAGTAGGGACACGGATCTTTTTAATTATCTTTTCTTTAAAAAATTGGTCATCAGTCTTTAGTTTTAAGATTTGTCGAGCTGTCCAAATTAGAGCATCTGTAGCTTTTGGAATCTTTATATATTGAGCATAAATTTTAATATCTTCATCGGTAATAAGTTTTTTATTATACACCATTTGCCTGACTGTATATTTTACTAAAAAATACTTAGGCAAGATGGCAAAAGCTATCTTAGGAATAACTGAAAAAGCAGCAAATCTAAGATAAAAAGGTGGTTTTTGGTTATAACATAAAGAATTAATTAAAATTAGTTTTTCCACCATTTGGGAATGCTCTTTGGCAAAGATCATGGCTAATCCACCACCATATGAGTTTCCAACAATAGTAGCTTTATCTAAATTAATACTCTTCATAAATCCGTGAAATAGATCAGCTATCTTATAAATGGAATAATCTTCTTCCTTTTCCGGCTTATCTGACTGGCCCACTCCCCTCATATTCCAAAAAATAACTCTATATCCCTGAGAAGCTAACTTATTTACTAAATGTCTCCAATCATAATCATTGCCTCCTAATCCATGAAGCAAGACGATAGTTTCTTTCCCCGTCCCTTCAACAAAGTATTGTATTCTTTCCTTACCTACATAAGCAAATTTCTCTTCACCTAATTTAAAAATTTCTTTAGCTAGTAAAGAATCTCTAATCAGTAAAAAAAAAGTTATTAAAGCTACTGACAAGAAAAATAAAGTGGTCTTTAATTTACTCATATCTTTTTATCCTATATGGCCTCTCAAAATATTGCAAAATTCACGAAAGTCCAATTAGCTATCCTCTTTCTTCTTTTAATAAGAATTTTTTCTAAATAAATAACTAGCTATTAAAAATATCACTGCGGAAAATATTATCAAGACCGTTAAATCTTTGATCACCGAAAATTGAGTAACTTCAATTAAAGCAGCCCTAAGCCCATCCACTCCATAAGAAAGAGGGTTTAAGTAAAAAGCATATTTTAACCAATTAGGAAGCTTATCTAAAGGAAAGAAAGCTCCGGACAATAAAAACATAGGCATAATTAAGAAATTTACCATTAACTGATAACCATGGGGATCGTTCATTTTAGAAGCAAAGGCAATACCTAATGTAACTAAAGGAAAAGAGGTTAAAAACATAAAAATTAAAGAAAGTAAAATTCCTGAAAAAGAAGGTAACTTTATTCCAATTACCAAAGAAAGAAGTAACATTAAGATAGCTTGAATTAAGGCCGTGGTACTTCCTCCTAAGGCTTTACCTAAAACAACGCCACTACTTGATACCGGAGCAACCATAATCTCTTTTAAAAACCCAAACTGCTTATCCCAAATTACAGAAAATCCTGTAAACATTGAAGAAAAAAGAAGAATCATTCCTATTACTCCAGGCATCATAAAATCTATATATCTATTTCTCCCCATAGAGATATTAAAGGCAGAACTAAAACCTGTTCCTAAGATCACTAAAAAGAAAAAAGGCATGCCTAAAGAACCAATAATTCTACTTTTTGCTCTAAAAAAACGTATCATTTCCCTTAACCAAATAGTATAAATAGTATTCAAATTTTTCTCCGCCTTAATTTGAGACGTTCTCTCAGGTGTATTTTGTTATCTGGATAATCTTCTTTAATCTCTTTTCCCGTGTAATAAAGATAAACATCATCTAAAGTTGGTCTATTTATCCTTAAAGAATTTACCTTAATCTGATGTTGATACATCTTTTCTAAAATTTGAGAAACCTTACTTTCGCCTTCATTTAAAAATATTCTTACTGTTTTATTATCTTCTATCTTAATCTCGTGAATATAAGGAAGATTAAGGACTAATCTTAGATCTTCTTTTGTCTCTGACACTTCTAAGATAATCATATCTTTATTAATATTATTTTTTAAGTTAAAAGGAGTATCTAAGGCAATAATTTCCCCTTTATTCATGATGGCAATTTGATCGCATAAATTGTCTGCTTCATCCATGCAATGCGTAGTTAAAATAATAGTCATCCCTTCTTCTTTTAATCTTTTAATATAGTCCCAAATATGCTTCTTGGTCTGAGGATCAAGCCCTAAAGTAGGCTCATCTAAAAATAATACCTTAGGAAAGTGCAATAAACCTCGGGCAATTTCTAATCTTCTTCGCATTCCCCCTGAAAATGTCTTGACTACTTTATCTCTCTTATCATCTAAGCCCACTAATCTTAACAATTCTTCTATCTTTTTCTTTCTTAAATTAAGAGGAATTTTATACAACCTGCCGTGAAAATCAATATTTTCAAAAGCAGTCAATTCTTCATCTAAACTAGAATCTTGAAAAACAATGCCAATAGAACTACGGACTTTATCTTGTTGCTTAACAACATCATAATTCCAAACATAAGCAGTTCCAGAAGAAGGTTTAATTAAAGTACAAAGTATGGAAATTATCGTCGTCTTACCTGCTCCGTTAGGTCCTAATAAACCCAAGAGTTCGCCTTCTTTAACCTGCAAATTTATCTTATTGACAGCTATATTCCCATTAAATACTTTAGTTAAATCTGTTGTCTCTACCGCTAACATCTTAACCTTAAACTAAATTAGCCGAGGATAACTCCCGGCTAATTATTTAAATCTAATAGGACTCAACTTATAGTAGTTATTAGCCGGGACTATTTTATCACCGTTTGAGGAGGATAATATCCTTTCCTAACCGTAGTATTTGGATAAACTATACATCCCTTGCTTAACATTGTCCCGGGGTTAGTGACTGAATTACAACCTGTTTCTACGCGATCACCTAAGATGGCTCCAAATTTCTTTAAATCAGTAGTAATCTTTTTTCCCTCTATCTTTAATTGAATAGGCATGCTTCCTATATTAAGATTAGCTAACTTTGTTCCTGCTCCTAAATTCACCTGGTTTCCTAAAATACTATCACCCACATAAGCAAAGTGCCCGGCTTTAGCTTGATTTAAAAAACAAGCATTCTTTACTTCAGTCGTATGACCGATGACACACCTATTTCCAATAATAACATTTCCTCGAATATAAGCACCTTGTCTTATTTCACAATTATCTCCAATAATAGTTGGACCTTTAATATAAGCACCTGGTTCAATGACTGTCCCTTTTCCAATGGAGATATTCTCATCAGCTAAAGTTACTCCAGAATAAATTACCGAAGCTCCTTCTGATTTTTCATTTTCTATATAAACTTCAAAATTACCCTTAACTACATCTCCTATGACCAATCTAAAACCTTTCTCAATAAGAACACCTTTATAAATAACATAGGTTTTAAGTAAAAAATCTCCTCCATTTCTGAGATTGGTGATGTTAGGATTAAGATGTTCTTTAAGGTAACTTTTTATATTTCCTAAAGCTTGCCAAACATAATCAATATCTTTAAATATACCTTGATGAGCAAAGTCAGAAATATCAAAAAAATTTTCTAAATCCATTTATGACCACCTTAATGAACATTTTAATAAAAATTTCTTTACTTGTCAATTATTTAACTCTTTTTTCTATCTAAATGGCACAGCATTGACATTACCCCCACTCCCTGCGAGCATTAATCTTATCCATATCTACTTTTTTCTATCTAAATGGGTGCAGCATTCATATTACCTGAATTATCATCATTATTAATCCTAATTCTCTTTATTTTTCTCACTACCTCACCTGTAATTTATAAACTGAAATTAGTGAAGTCAGGGGAAGTGGATTACAAAACTTTATTTTCTTTTTATTTTTCTCACTACCTCACCTGTAATTTATAAACTCCACGTGGATGTCAAAGTCTTTCTCCTTGAGCATGGAGATAACTATCTGCAAGTCATCAATTTTCTTAGCCCTCACACGTACCTGATCTTTCTGAATCTCTGCCTGAACCTTCATCTTTAAGTTTTTGATGCTCTTCACAATCTCCCTTGCCTTATCCTGCGCAATTCCCTGTTGTAAAGTAACTACCTGCCTTACAGTGTTCCCTGATGCCCGTTCTATCGCCCCATATTGAAGTGATTTTAAAGATACTCCTCGCTTGACTAATTTAGACTGAAGGATATCTATAACATTTTTCATCTTTTGCTCATCGTCAGAGATAAGCGTTATCTCAGCCTTATCCTTATTGAACTCAATGCTGCTTTTACTTCCTTTGAAGTCAAATCTCTGACTTGTTTCCTTTGTTGCCTGCTGGACAGCATTTGTCACCTCTTGAAGGTCAACTAGACTCACTAAATCAAAAGAATGTTCATCTGCCATTTTTAACCTCCGAAAATTTTATAATATTTTATAATAATAATGTTGGCAGTACATGGAAGGAACTGACCGAGAACGTGAATTACATGGCTGGTAACTAAGGTGGTCGGGTTTGTCAAGACCAATTTTAAGAGGTTTGCCTCGTTATTGCAAATTTAGCATTTTAAATTTAAAATTTACAATTCGTAATGAATAATCCTTTTTTATACCTTTTTCAGATGCCTCGCTATAACTAAACTATAACAGGATACCACCTAATGGAGAGGGAGGATAGACCTTACCCTCTCCATAATTCGCCATCCCTTGTTTAATACTTTAGCCATCTGAAATAGAACTTTGGTAATCGGTAAGGGAAACAATTACCTGATCACCGATCACCCGATAACTGATAACCTTCCCTATTAAGTATTCTTAAGTGTCTCTATCAACTCGCCCTTGGCATTATAAATATCTGCCTTGACCGGGATTGTTCCGTTCAGATTGTGCGTGGCACATGAAAAACACGGATCATAGGCTCGAATAGCCATCTCTATCTTATTCATAATCCCCTGGTCATACTTACCATCCTTAATAAGGTTCATCGCTGCCCACTTGACCGACATATTGATGGGTGCATTGTTATGGGTAGTGCCAACGATGATATTTACGGCCGTAACCATCCCATTTTCATCAGTGGTGTAATCATGGATGAGTGTTCCCCGTGGTGCTTCAACTACACCCACACCTCTACCGGCTACCGGTTTTAAGGCAAGTCGTATATCAGGTGAGGTAATATCCGGATCATTCAAAAGCTCAACGGCATGTTCTGCGGCATACAACATCTCTATCAACCTTGCCCAGTGGTGTAACAGGGTAAGTTGAGCCGGTCGGCCAAAGTTTGCTCTCCATTCCTCAAACTCTACCTGAGCTAAAGGTGTTGCCAGTTTATCCGCAACATTCATTCTGGCTAAGGCATTTACCCGATATATCCCTACAGGGTTATCCATGTCCATAGAGAATCCGCCGGCCTTTTTGTCATAAGGGAACTTGAGGTATGTCCATGGCTCCACATGCTCGGCGATATAATCTAAGTAATCTTTTGGTTCAAAGTCTTCATAACTGCCATCCTTTTTCATCATCCGCAGTTTCCCATTATACAGGTTCATGGCTCCGTCATCATCAACCGTACCCAGAAAGCCGGTTTCAATAGGTGCATACGACTTTACCAAATCCAGGTATGGTGGAAAGATATTCTTTTTAGCAAAGTCCATGGCAAACTTAGCAAACTCAAGGCACTCATTTGCCATTTCCTTAAGTTTAACCACCTCATCCTTAGTAATTGGTTTGCTCCAACCACCAGGGCAAGCAGCATCTGGATGGATAGCCTTACCGGCCATTATTTGAGTCATCATCTGGGCTGTCCATCTTATTTTCACCACTGCTTTAGCAATATCCGGAACCTTGCCCACAATACCGATAACATTCCTTACGGTATAATCTGCCTCCGGTCCCATAACAAAATCCGGTCCGGAGAGGATAAAGAAGTGAAGCACATGAGAGTGGATGAAATGAGCCATATAGGCAAGTTCACGAATCTTTTTAGCAGCTGACGGTATATCAACCCCAAAGACAGCATCTGTTGCCTTAGCACTGGCTAAGTGATGTGCCCACGGGCAAACGCCGCATATTCTCGGTACAATTCTTGGTATTTCCTCTATTGGCCTGCCGGTACAGAACTTCTCAAAACCACGCAATTCGACTACATTTACATGAGTATTAGCCACATTGCCGGCATCATCGAGTTGAATAGTAATCTTAGCGTGGCCTTCAATCCTTGTTACTGGTGCTATAGTTATTGTTTTTGCCATTTTAATTACCTCCCACCCATTCCGGGTCTAAGTCTTCCTTGTGCCCCAATAAACCTATTGAATGTTGGTGCTCTATCCACAATCTCCCTTGGATTTAACCCGATAGATGATAATGCCCCCATCATATCGACCATAGGATTTGCCCCTTCACGAATTGGACCATAGCAACCACGACAGGACATATATGCCTTAATACATCTTGGCATTTTTTCACTACCACCGCAACCGGACATTGTTGCCGGCCCCTGACATAGAAAGCCTTGCTCCATAAAGCAACGCACTTCACTTAAAGGTTGGCCAGGGGTGAACTCAACCGATTCCAGTGGCCTCTTGATAGCAGTAACTGCCTTTTTCTCTCGCTTTGTCGGGCATTCATCACAGACCGAGCGTTCTGTTAGCTTAAATTCTTTCCCCTCTAACAGGCAGGTCAATGCCTCGGCTAATAACTCTGGTGTGGTTGGACATCCAGGAAGTTTTATGTCCACATTGACTACCTCGCTGACCGCATAAACCCGCTCTTCCATAGCAGGAATCTCTTGTGTTGGTGTTTGCCCTGCATCTGTACTTGGGGTATCCTGATACACAAGTTTAGTAATATCAGCTACGGTACAAAGATTGTTCAGCGCAGGAATTCCACCGTAGGTGGCGCATGCCCCAACCGTAATCAAGGTTTTGCATTTTCTACGCATCTCTTCCGCTATATGCCTGTTTTCTTTATTCCGAACACTACCGGAAATAAGCCCTACATCTGCCTCTGGAATCTCTAACTTTTCCCGCTCACCCATCTGTCCATAATACTTATGGTCCATAATAACCGGCATATGGACAAACTCTAATTTTGGTAACAAATCGAGCAACGGCTCTCCAATATCAAGTAATGTTACCTCACATCCGCCACAAGTAGCTAACCATTCTTCAGCAACCTTAACAGCCATTAGTTCCACCTCCTTAAAATTTGTAATAACCCGCTCTACCAGAGCAAGTCTGTTCAGCGGGGATATGTTTAACCGTCAGACTTGTCGGACTGGTCAGACTTGTCAGACTTGGTCAGACATTATTTCTCTCCGCGTATAGACTAAATACTTACCGTCCTCTTCAATCATTCTGGCTTCAAAATCTTGTGCCTTGTAACCAGGCAGTATTTTCTTTGCTTCAATATCAGTTTCGTAAATCTTGCCATCCCACATAAATTTCCGGTCATCAAATTTTCTTGCAATCTCTGGATTCATCATCTCACCTCAGATTAAAATGTCCTGAATGGACTTGGGCCCAACTGTTTTACCGTTTCGGTCATTTCCTGCATTACCTGAGCAAACTTTGGTCCTTCAGAGGCAGAGATCCACTCAAGTCTAAATCGCTCCGGTTCTATACCAAAGTCTTCAAGCATCAGACCAATAGCGTCTGCCCTGGATTCTGCTTTTTTGTTTCCTTCAAGATAGTGGCAATCCCCAATATGACAGCCACAGATCAGGACACCATCTGCGCCTTTAGTTAAGGCATCTACGACTAAATTTGGATGGACCATACCGGAACACATTACCCGGATAATCCGAATATTGGTGGGGTATTGCAACCTGGACACACCGGCAAGATCAGCGCCTGTATAACTACACCAATTACAGCAAAAGGCGATTATTAATGGTTCAAACTCATTTGACATGCTGGTAGCTTCCTCCTCTTAAGATACTGGTTGCAATGCCGCCTCAACCATAGCCGAAAGCATTTCCGGCTTAAAGTGCTGCACATAAATTCCCTTCTTCGGACATGTTGCCATGCACACACCACAACCCTTACATTTAGCCTCATTTACCTCTACTGTCTTTTTGATGGCCCCCTCCTTCATATATTCTATCAGGGTTATGGCTTTATAAGGACAGGGGTCAATACAATAGGCACAACCATCGCAGTTGGCATCAACGACAAAGGATAAAGCCGCCTCAAGTTCAAGTTCATTTTTGGAAAGTATGGTAGCGGCACGACCGGCAGCACCACTTGCCTGTGAGATTGATTCCGACACATCCTTTGGGCAATGGGCAAGTCCTGCCATATAGATACCATCCGTAGCAAAATCAATCGGCCTTAGCTTTATATGTGCCTCTAAGAAAAATCCATTTTGATTAAGTGGCACCTTAAGCATTTGAGCCAGCTCTTTATTTCCGGGCTCGGCAACTATTGCCGAAGATAATACAACCTGGTTAGTATCGATTAAAAGCCATTGGTCAAGCAACAAATCCCGGACCTTGACCCTTAACCCATCTCCTTCTGAATAAACCTCTGGCTTCTCATCATCATTATAGCGGATAAAGATTACCCCTGCTTCCCGTGCCTGGGAATAATAGTCCTCGCGTAAACCATAAGTTCGTATATCCCGATACAGGATGTAGACCTCTGTTTGGGGGTCTTTCTCCTTTAACTTCAGTGCATTCTTTATGGCCTGACTACAGCAGACACGACTGCAATATGATCTGTCCTTCTCCCGCGAGCCAACACACTGAATCATAACTATGGATTTCGAATTTCGAATTTCGAATTTCGAATTTGACAAATTTTCTTCCAATTCCCGCTGAGTAATTACCCGTTTATCCTGTCCATGCAGGTATTCTGTTGGTTTATATTCTGTTGCACCGGTAGCCACAATTATTATTCCATGCTCAATTTCAATCTCCTTACCATTAGAATTAAGCGTAGATTTAAAGTTGCCCAGGAAACCATCTACTTTTGAGACAGAGGTATTCAGATAAAGCTTAATCTTATCTGATTGAGTAACACAAGCAATCATACCTTCGAGTAATTGTTTTGGATTACTGTCATCAAGCAGATATTGAATCCTTCTCAGATTGCCGCCCAGCTCTTTTTCTTTTTCCACCAAATGGACTAAAAATCCTTGAGCGGCTAAGTCAATAGCTGATTGCATTCCCGCCAGTCCACCACCTATAACCAATGCCGCCTGATTTACCTTTATTGTATTTCCATAAAGTGGTTCTAAAAGCCGTGCCTTGGCAATGGCCATGCGGACAAGGTCTTTTGCCTTTCTTGTGGCTTTCTCAGGTTCATTTGCATGGACCCAACTGCATTGGTCACGGACATTTGCCATTTCAAATAGATATGGGTTAAGCCCTGCCTGACGAATGGTATTACGAAATAGCGGCTCATGGGTTCTTGGGGTGCAAGCGGCTACCACTACCCGATTGAGATTATGTTCCTTTATCTTCTCTATAATCGCTTGCTGGGTATCGGAAGAGCAGGTATAAAGTTTATTCTCGGCATGGATAACATCAGGTAATGTTCTGGCATATTCAATTACCCGTGGGACATCAACTACACCGGCTATATTTATCCCGCAGTGGCAGATAAAGACACCAATCCTCGGAGATTGTCCCGATATATCAACCTCAGGTGGATATTCTTTATCCGTAATTAAACTACCCCTTGATTCGGCTAATAGCCCGCCTGCCTTTCCCGCTGAGGCTGAGGCTTGCATGACTGTTTCCGGTATATCCTTGGGAGACTCAAACACACCTGCCGTATAAACCCCGGGTATGTTTGTTTCCATGGGGGAAAAGCTATGTGTCCGGCAGAAACCATATTCATCTAAATTAATTCCAAGTCGGCTTGCCAGTTCCTTTGTTCCTTTCTTTGGTACCATTCCTACAGAAAGGACAACCATATCAAACTCCTCTTCGGCAACCTTATTTCCATTCTCATCCTCATATCGCAGAATCAGATTTTTTGTTTCTTCAATTTCTTTTATCTCTGCTACCCTTGAGCGAACAAACCGAACACCGTATTCATCCTTTGCCCGATTATAATATTCCTCAAACCCTTTACCAAAGGTGCGCATATCCATATAAAATATAGTTGCATCCAGCCCTTCATGAGAATGTTCTTTAGCAATAATAGCCTCTTTGACCGCATAAGTACAACAGACAGATGAGCAATAGGGGTTACCTTTATTTATATCCCGGGAGCCAACGCATTGTATCCAGGCAACCTTTTTAGGTGCATTGTCGTCTGATAGTCGGTGCAAGTGTCCGCCAAATGGTCCTGAGGCGGATAATATCCGCTCGAATTGGAGTGAGGTAACCACATTTTGGTATTTGCCATAGCCATATTCACCCCTTATTTTCGGCTCAAATTTATCATATCCAGGGGTTAAAATAACCGCACCAACATCAATATCGAGCTTTTCTTCTTTCTGTTCGTAATCAATGGCACCGGCCTGACAAACGACTTCGCATATCCCACATTTATCTTTGAGCATGTGGACACAGGAATCATGGTCAATTACCGGCCAATTAGGAACACCTTGAGGATAGAAGATGTGAATAGGAGAACGGCTACTTAGTTCTTCATCAAATTTAGAGAGGATGGGAACGGGTTTTCTCTTTGCCCCTGAAACATCCTCGATGGTAATCCTTTTGGTGGGACAGATAGAAACACATGCCCCACAGAGATGGCATATATCGGATTGCTTACCAAACGGTGAACTTACTCTTCGCTTTGACCCACGATTAATAAAGCCCATCGCTCCTATGCCCATTCGTTCATTACACATCCGCACGCATAACCCACATAAGATACAACTCATATCTTTTTTTGGTTTAAGTCTCAGTTTAGTTACCCCAATTTCTTTAGCTAATTTCTGAATTTCTGTCGAATCAGGGCATCGGGTCAACAGGAGTTCTGCCATTATCCGCCGGGTCTTTATGACCCGCTCAGAGTGGGTCTGGATAACCAGTCCTTCCTGAACCGGATACAAACAAGAGGCAACAATATCACTGTAATTGCCATCTTTAATCTCCACAATACAAAGCCGGCAAGCACCATAAGATGAAAGTGCTTTATGATGGCAGAGAGTAGGAATCTTTATACCTGACCTCTGAGCGGCTTCAAGTATCTTCGTTCCTTCCTCTATCTGTATCTTTTGGTCGTTAATAGTTAAAGTAATCATTTTTCTACCTCTATTTTTTAGGTGTCACTCATCAGGTCTGCACCGCAGGCTATCCTTACCTCTGCTTGAGAATTTTCACTTTTCTCAATAACCTTAGCCTCTAAAATCTCTATGATTTTTTTAATATTCATCCTACTTTTTTCCATTTTTTGTTGTTTTTTTTATGCTGTGCTTGAATTTCAACACAGCAAAATTCAGCTCAATAGTTGTTTCGCTCTCATTTGATACCAGATTGTCATCAAGAATTTCAGCAATGATTTCACCGCTCTTTTGAAGCAAGTTTTGTTTTTGGCTATCGTCCTGTACATTTGACAGTGCTTTAATATTTCGTGAAAGGTTTCTAATTTTTGCAAAAGTTTCAATAATGGCTATTGTTGTTTGGGTTGCTTGCGGGCTTTTGAGAATCGTCGCTAACATATACAAGCCTTTTTCGGTAAAGGCACTTGGAATCTTAACTTTCCCTCCTTTGATTGAAGTCGAAAATTTCGACTTCAATGCAGCCCATTCATTTTTATCAAGTTCCAATGTATAACCACCCGGAAACTTATCTGGATTGTTCTTGGTAGCTTCATTAATTCTTTTTGTCTCAACTGCATATAATTCTGCTACATCACTATCAAGAATAACTTTTTGACCCCTTAAATTTATGATTTTGTTTTCAATTTCTTCAAGTTTTACGATATCCATGTTTTTCCTCTCTTCAATACAAAAGTTTGAACTCCCTATGTTATAATTACCGCCTCAAATTTACATATCTCACGACATGCCCCGCATTTAATACATTTATCTCTGTCTATAATCTGAGGCTGTTTCTTCTCGCCGGAAATAGCCGAAGACGGGCATACCTTGACACATAGCAAACAAGCCTTGCACCGCTCAGAGTCGATTGAATATTTAATCAATGTCTTACAGACACCTGCAGGACACCTCTTTTCTTTGATGTGGGCAATATATTCATTACGAAAATATCGCAGGGTAGAAAGCACGGAATTTGGAGCTGACTGTCCCAATCCACACAGAGAGGCATCTTTGACCATAGAGCCTAACTCTTCTAAAAACTCAATATCTTCCTCTATTGCCTTACCTTCACATATCTTGGTTACAACCTCAAGCATGGCGTTTATTCCCTCCCGGCAGGAGGTACATTTTCCACAGGACTCCCCATTAAGGAAGGTAAGGAAGTATTTAGTTATATCCACCATACAGGTGTTTTCATCCATAACAATCATGCCTCCAGAGCCCATTATCGCCCCAACTTTGGTTAGCTCCTCATAGTCTATCGGCATATCAAGGAGGCTTTCCGGAATACATCCACCAGAGGGACCACCAATCTGAACGGCTTTAAACTTCTTATTATTCTGAATGCCGCCACCAATTTCATAGACCATCTTGCGGAGGGTAATGCCCATAGGCACCTCAACCAATCCGGCATTGTTTATCTTCCCGGCTAAGGAAAAGACCTTTGTCCCTTTACTCCCTTGCGTACCAATCTCCGCAAACCATTTTGCCCCTCGATTGATAATAGCCGGGACATTTGCCCATGTTTCTACATTATTGATATTAGTAGGTTTGCCCCATAAACCTGATTGGGCCGGAAATGGTGGACGTTGTTTTGGAGCAACATCTCCTCCCTCAATAGAGGCAATCAGGGATGTCTCCTCACCAGAGACAAAAGCCCCTGCTCCCCTGAATATTTTCACCTCGAAATTAAAGCCAGCCCCTAAAATATCTTCACCCAACAGCCCATAATCCCTGGCTTGTTCAATAGCTCGCTCCATCCTCTTTATGGCCAGGGGATACTCAATTCTTATGTAGATATAGCCATGGGAGGCACCCATGGCATAAGCACCAATGACCATTCCTTCAAGAATCGAGTGTGGGTCTGCCTCCATAATTGACCTATCCATATAAGCCCCTGGGTCTCCCTCATCTGCGTTACAAATAATATACTTTGGTTCACCTTCAGCATTTCGACAAAACTCCCATTTTCTCCCGGTTGGAAATCCTGCACCTCCTCTGCCACGAAGTCCGGATGCCTTTATCTCTTCTATCACCTGCTCAGGAGTCATTGAAGTTAGAACTTTCGCCAATGCCTTATATCCATCCCGAGCAATATACTCCTCAATCTTTTCCGGGTCTATGAGCCCTCGATTACGAAGGGTAATCAACCTCTGGTCACGGAAAAAGACAATATCCTTCATCCGGGCAATGGGTTGTTCCTCTTTTTTGGGAACATACATCAATGACTTTACCGGTCTTCCCTTCAGGAAATGCTCCTCAACAAGATGAGGAATATGTTCAACCTTGACCTGCTGATAGAATATGCCATCCGGCTGAACAATCATAATTGGACCGGCATTACAGAAACCATCACAGCCGGTAGGAATAACCGCTACTTTGTCTTCTAAACCCCTTTTTTTGACCTCTTCCTCTAATGCTTTCATTATTTCTAATGAGCCTTTGGCCACACACTCTGTTCCTGTGCAAAGCATAATATTAGTTCTATATTCTTTCATTTAACCTACCCTTTCACTGCCGACTGATAGGGCGTATTCACTCACTATCTTACCACCCAGGACATGTTCCTCAAATACCCTTTTAATCTTTTCCGGAGTTATATCCACATACTTAACAGGAGGTTCATCTTTTAATTCTACGGTTATCATAGGTTCCCGACTACAAAGCCCTGCACAACTTGAGGTCATAAGCAGGACATCCTTAATCCCTTTCTGGTCTATCTCTTCCATTAATGCTTTCATGATTCTCCTTGCCCCGGCGGCTATACCGCAGGTACTCATATGAACAATGACTCTGGCTCGACCAGCCCCTTCACGAAGAAGGATAGTTCTTTTTGTCTCTTCACGAATTTTATCTAAATCCGCAGGTTTTATTTTTGGCATCTTGCAACTCCTTAGTGATATTCCTTAAGTATTTCTTCCACCTTGGCCTGGGTAACATGTCCATATACTTCTTCATTGACCATCAACGCCGGTGCCTTACTACAACAGCCAAGACAAGCAATCGTTTCCAGACTGTATTTCAAATCTTTGGTTGTCTCACCTGCTTTAATGCCTAACTCCCTTTCAAAGGCAGACAGGATAGACGGTCCCCCCTTAATGTAGCAGGCTGTTCCCATGCAAACACTGATGGTATAAAGTCCCCGTGGAGTAAACTT
Organism: bacterium; assembly: GCA_018830565.1. NCBI lineage: Bacteria > bacterium. Next base: position 28,343 of record JAHJRX010000054.1, read on the forward strand.
AAAGGCATTATAAAATGTAGCAATTTGATAGACCATACTCAACGGAAGGTCTAACTCCTCAGAGACATACCTTAAGATATGTTCGGGCAGATACCGATACTCAATATTGACATCATGAAGAACAGGCAACAGGTTTCCTTTTTCGTCTTTATAGGCATCTATTATCTTCTTCATCCTTTCAAGATCTTCCGGTGAAAGCTCTACCTGAACCTTTTCCTCATGTTCCATGTAAATTTTATACTTGACCGGGCAATTTTCGACACATACGCCACAACCGGTACACTTTGACGAATCTATATATCTTGGCTTCTTACTTATGGAGACGGTGAATTTGCCCGCTTCTCCCTTAAGTCCTTCTACTTCACCATAAGTTATTAATTCGATATTGGGATGTCCGGCGACATCAACCAATCTTGGTGCCAGGGTACACATAGCACAGTCATTAGTAGGGAAGGTTTTATCAAGTTGAGCCATTCTGCCGCCAATGGCAGGTTCTTTCTCAAGTAGATAGACCTTAAATCCCGTTTCTGCCAGGTCAAGTGATGCCGCAATACCGGCAATACCACCACCAACGACTAATACCGCACCGGTTTTCTTAGCCATCTATATTCTCCTTTGAAAATAAATATGCCTCTAATTTATCCACAATCCCTTTAGTATCTTCTAATGCTTCTTCCATATCCTCTTTGGTATAAGAATCTAAAGACCACGATGAATCTATTCCTAAATATAAAGCCTTATCCCTTTCTGGTGAAAGTGACTCTACAACTGTATTCAATTCATCTGAAAATGGGAAGGATGGATAAAGGCTCTTAAACCTGGGAATCTTTAAATAATGTTTTTTGGGTATTTTCTCACCTTTTAAGATAATTCCAGCTACACAAGAAGATTCAAGTGCATGATATATATGAAAGATAGCTCCCTCAAAATATTCCTTTTCTAAAAGAAAATTTGCCATTTCAAGATGACGATTTGCTGTCTTAAAACAACTTTTTGCTTGTTCTTCTTTACAAAAAATTCTTTCCATAAATCAACCTTCCTTCTCGGCGAATATTCTCAAACAGTAATGAGTTATCTTTTAAATTCTTAAAGGTTTCATAATCATAGATGATTGGAGAAAAAAGAATATTATATTTGCCAAATAGATTACCGAATACCTGTTTGGCAAATAATTTAGTCACCTTATAAGAAGAGCCTAACCTTCTTTTGGTTATTATTAAAAGGTCAATATCCCCTATCTTTTTTGCACCTCTTGCCAAGGAGCCAAATAAGACAATGGAGAGTATCTCACCCTTAAAATCTTCCTCCAATTTGTTTTTAGCCTCTTCTAAAATATCATTAATCTCCTTCATTTAAAATATCACCGCCTTTGTAGGGACAGGGTTTATCCCTGTCCGAAGCGTAATTGGTTACTCAAGCGATGGACAACCACAAGGGTTGTCCCTACAGAATGGTTACTCTTTCAATTCACCTGTGACAGAGCATTAGATTCACCTCGTTGAACGGCTGAAACCAATTTATCAGCACAGACTAAGTTTTTATGCAGTCCCAACTTTTTGGGTTCAAATCCAAATGCCAGCCCCAGCAATTGGGTAAAATAGACCACTGGTATATCAAGCTTCACATTGGACACAGATTCCACCTTGGCATACAATGTTTCTAACGCCATCTGGCACATAGAACAAGCGGTGACTATGCACTGGGCTCCTATATCCTTGGCTGAAATCAGGATATTTTTAGTCATCTGGATGGTTAAGTCTTCGTTAGTCATCAGCAGGGAGCCGCCACAGCATTTTGTTTTGTAAGGAAAATTAAGGTTTTCTGCCCCTAAAGCCGTAACTATCTCACCCAAAGATTTTGGGTCTTCCGGATTATCAAACTGTGTCCTTCGTGAAGGTCGCACTAACAAACACCCATAATAAGCCGCTACCTTCAAACCAGCTAAGGGCTTTTTTATCCGTTCCTTTATTTTGTCCAGTCCAATGTCATTTATGATGATGTCCAATGGATGCTTTATTTTCAACTTATTTTCCGGAATCTCCTGTCCAATAATATCCTCTAATTTTGGTTTAATCTCCGGGTGAGCCATTAGCTCATCCTCTACCTTCAACAAATTTGATAAACAAGCAGGGCAGGGGACAACTATCTTTGTCCAATCTTTTGCCGCAATAGCCACATTTCGTGCAGATAAGGAAAGAGCCAGAAGGGGATTTACCGAAGATGCCTCTACCGCCCCACAGCAATTCCAGTCCTTTAATTCTTCCAACTCAGCATCAAGGTTTGCAAATACTGCCTTTGTAGATAATTCATATTCCTTAGCGGTTGAATGAAGAGTGCAACCCGGATAATATCCTATGGTCATTTTTCTACCTTCCTAAAGATTTCTCGGATCTTTTTTATCCCTTTAATTCGATGAGGCAAAAATGGCAACTTACCATGTTTTATCATTTCTATGCCTAATGGCATATAGCCTATCATTCCGGCAATGTCCCTCTTACCTAAGAAGAATTTACCCATCAGTTCCGGCTCCCAGACCCGGCCATATGCCTTAATTGAATTGACAAACACCTTAGCAAATAAGGCACCTGGAGATTTTATCTTAATTTTACCCTTTTTAGCTTCCTCCAAGGCAATGTTTCGTATGGCATGAATGACCTCAACAAACCTGACATCCTGTGGACAACGTTCATAGCAGAGTGAACAACCGGCACATAACCAGATAAAATCAGACTCCAAGACCTCTTTTTTCATACCAAGTATGGCCATACGGATAATTCGTCTGGGATTATACTGCTCATCAATCTCTCGGACAGAACACGAAGCAGAACATGTCCCACAACCATAGCAACGCATTATTTTCTCTCCACCAGACACAGCCGCAATCTCATATTTAAAGTTTGGCTCTAAGTTACTTACCTCAATTGCTTTTAATCCCATTTTTAATTATCTCCATATTAATTCTACTTATGTCCTTATTAATTTTAATAATACCAAAAATATCTTAAAAAGGTCAAGAAAATTTTTTATTTGAGATCATAATATTAATAATTAGAGTTAATAGCATAAATCCGAAGCCTATCTATTAAAAAAATATCTTTTTAGAAACAGTATTTGCTCCAGCGGCTATAACTTAGTGCTCTCTCCACATTTTCCTTCTCTGTCAGGATTTGTTTAGATAGATTACCCATAAATTTTTACTCCAGTTTCTTCCACCAGGTCATTAAATAATGATTTCTTAGAAAGATCTACAAGATCAACAGGCTTTGGTAAGTGTTTAAATAACTCAGCATAAAACTTAAAGAATAACCGAGGTTCAATTCCTTTTACACCAATATCTATATCATTAGATTCCTTGCCCTTTTCAATTGATGAACCAAATAGAAAGACAGAGGAAACACTGTTGCTAAAAGACTCTAAATTTTACCCTTTAAAATTCTACCCTTGGAGCTTTTTTAGCTGCTTCTTCTACTTCAAAATAAGTAGCCTCTTTAAACCCAAAAATAGTAGCAAATACTCTCCCTGGAAATCTTTTAACATTCACATTAAATTCTTTAACAGCATTATTATACCTCATTCTTTCTACTGAGATTCTATTCTCTGTTCCTGATAATTCATGCATCAATTGGCTAAAATTTTGATTAGCCTTCAAGTCTGGGTATCTTTCTATTATTAACAATAATCGAGATAAGAACCCTCCTAATTCATTAGAAGCTTTTATCTTTTCAGGAACAGTATTTGCTCCAGCTAATTTAGCTCGAGCTTCAGCTATGCCGATAAATATCTCTTTTTCATGCTTAGCATAGCCTTTTACCGTATTAACTAAATTTGGAATTAAATCACCTCTTCTTTTTAACTGATTTTCTACTTGAGCCCATGTAACTTCAACATCTTCTCTTAAAGTAACAAGTTTGTTATAATGATTAGTAACGAAGCTAAAAATCATCCACGTTATTATAGCCACAACTATTAAAGCAATACCTAATTTTCTTTTCATTTTTTACTCCTTTCCTTTAATATAACTTTACCAATAACCTTTCTACCAACTTCCAGAAGCACCTCCGCCACCACTACTACCACCCCCAAAACCACCAAAACCATCACTAAATCCGCCACTTCCGCCATTATAACCACCACCTCGCCAATAGCCACCTCTACTACCTAAAAGCCCCAAAAGCAGAAATCCTAAAAGGCCCCTTCTTGAGCCTAAACATAGGATCAATAATAATAAAGTAAATAAGCTCCCTAAGATAGAACGACCAGAAATTTTGGTAGGTTTTTTTACTTGAAAAGAATCCATTTCGTGACTATCAAGATCTATTTTTACCTGATATTCCTTTTCTATAATCTTAGTAATATATATCATTCCGGCTAATAACCCCTTGCCGTAATCTCCTTCCTTGAAATAAGGAATCATTATCTTATCTGTTATCTGCCCACATAAGCCATCTGGCAAGATTCCTTCTAACTCATAACCAACTTCTATTCTAACTTTTCTCTCCTTGGGAACTACTAATATTAACAAACCATCGTCTTTGCCCTTCCTTCCAATCTTCCAAGCCTCAAATAAAGTTACACTGTAGCCTTCAATACTTTCTCCTTCTAAAGAACTAATGGTGGCTATCGCTACTTGAACCTTAGTTTCCTTTTCTATCTTCCAGGCTAATCTTTCTAAATAGCTTTTATAATTAGCGTCTATAATTGCCGCCAAGTCATTGACATATCCTTTAGGTGTTGGATATTTTTGCTCTTCTTTGCCGTATAAGGTAGAAATATAGCCTAAACTCACTAAGAGTAAACATAAGATTAATTTCTTCAGGTATCTTTTCATTTTACTACTTTTACTTTAAGCAACCTTCACTTCGTCTGCCATAATGGCCATCTTAAGTATTTCTTCCATATATTTATTATATACTTCCTCAAGTTCTGCTCTTTTGGAAATTTTAGATCCTTTCTTTAAATTTAATATTTTCTTAAATAAATCTAGATCAATCTTAAGATGCTCCGCTGCTTTATTTAAGAGATCTTCTTTATGGTAAGAAATAATTCCTTCCTTAAGGCGAAGTAAGTTTCTAATCACGGGTATAAGCGCAGAAAAAGATTCTAAAATAAGCTGGGTAATTGCCTTTTTACTCCTTCCTATCTCTAAATAAGCCTGTCTTAATCTTATTAACTTTCCTTTTAACTGTTGTTCACATTGAAGCTTTAAATATTCTCTACCTATCTCTAACTTTTCTAAAAAATCTTCTCCATAAATAAGAAGATAATTTTCTTTTATCTCTAAGAATTCTATAGGAAAGACATCGGTCGAGGTCTTGATATATTCATTCGTCAAGAATAAAGGAACAATAATCCTTTTTTTCTGTCCCTTACTGACTAATTTTAAACTTTTATTTAAATCATCTATTTTAAGATGATCAAATATTATCGCTAAATTTATATTTGACTTTTTAGAGATATAGTCATCTCCAACCGCACTTCCATAAACTATTATCGAAAGAAGATTATCTTGATGTATTTTTAGCATTTCCGAACCATACCATTCCACTACCCTTCTCATTTCTTCAGGTAATTTGCTTAGGTTCTTTAACATCTTTTCACCTCATTTTTAAATTAAATTTTGTTATTAAATTAAAACTATCTTTAAAGTCTAAATCTAAAAATTTGGTTTCCATTTTTCTTGGCACCTTTAAATCTTAATTAATCTTATATCTCCAAAGACACCTAATTTAGATTTCTTGATGACTAAGATTCCTTTAATCTCTTTAATATTTTCTACTACTTTTCTTATTTCATTAAGATCGATCTCTTTAGAAACCATATTACCAATTCTTGTGGCCATAGCATCAGCTAAAGCCGTAGATTTAGAAATAACTACCGCGGCATCAGCTTCACCAAAGCTTAAAGAAGGACCTACTGTGGCTGAAGAAGTACAAATGCCTAAAGGTGTTTCCTCTGGATATATTTCTAAAGCTAATTTATTTGAAAAGACTGAAGCCCCCGCAAATATTCCCACTTTTCGCCTTTTTCGACAACTAATAAAGATATCTCCTCCATTTTCTATTATAACTTCCGTAGAATAATTAAGGAGATCTTTGCCTGTATATTCTGCTATTACTCCTGCTACTGCCGCCATAGGTCCTACCTGGGCTTTTATTCCTGCCCAAGCCATTTCTTTTACAATTAAAGGAGCATCTTCGCTAACTAGACGAGGCTGGAGAGTCTTTTGAAATAAAGGATCCTTTAAGACTATATATTCTTCAATTAACTTTCGGTATTTTTTAATAGACTCTGTAGCTTCTTTGATCAGCTCTTTGTCTGCGCTTATAAATAAGTCGGTTTCCTTAACAGCTACGGTAAATTTAATTAACCCCTCACTTCTTGAGCTATTTCGGTAACTTCTTATTTCATACATAATTTAAACCTAAGTTAGTATAGCAAAATTATCTAAAAAGTCAAAGATAAGAGATTTTTCCTGTCATATAGCAGTTAGCTGTTAGCTAACAACTACTTAAATAAGATAGCTATAGCCTCATCAATAGTCCTTACTTTTATCAAGTCAAGAGGAAGAGAAGGTAAGTTATTCATATTAGAGAGAGGAAGAAGGCAACTCTTAAAACCTAACTTAGCAGCTTCTTTAATCTTTTTTTCTGCTTGGCTAATTCTTCTAATTTCTCCAGTCAGGCCTACTTCTCCTAAGATAACCATCCTTGAATCAATAGGTGTATTTTTAAAACTTGAAAAGATAGCACAAGCAATACTTAAATCAGCTGATGGCTCGTTAATTTTAAGTCCACCAGTTAAGTTTACAAAGATATCAAAAGAAAATAAATTTATCCCTATCTTCTTCTCTAAAACCGCAATTAAGAGATGAAGTCGATTATAGTCAAATCCTAAGACATCTCGACGAGGTAAGTTGTAACTACTATGAGTAACCAAAGATTGCAATTCTACCAAGAGACAACGACTGCCTTCTATCACAGAGGTAATAGCCGAACCAGGTGTGTTTTCACGATGCTCATTTAAAAATATCTGGGAAGGATTAAGGACTTCTTTTAAACCAAGCTCTTGCATTTCAAAGATACCAATTTCATGAGTAGAACCAAAGCGATTTTTAATTGCCCGTAAAATTCGGTAAGAGTAATGTTCTTCTCCTTCTAAATACAGGACTGCATCTACCATATGCTCTAAAACTCGTGGTCCGGCAATAGCTCCTTCTTTAGTCACATGTCCAATTAAGAAGATAGGAATATTCTTACTCTTAGCCAAGAGTAAGAGTTGAGAAGCAGATTCTCTGACTTGACTAATACTACCTGAAGAGCTAGATAACTCAGGAATGTGGACGGTTTGAATAGAGTCAATAATGGCTAATTGAGGACTGATATTATTGATTTGATCTAAAATAAGGTTAAGATTATTCTCGCAATAAATATATAAATTTTTAGGAGAAATACTTAAACGATCGGCCCGTATTTTTATTTGACCGGCGGATTCTTCACCAGAAATATAAAGCACCTCTCCATATTGATTGGCTATAGCTTGACTAACTTGGAGAAGCAAAGTTGACTTTCCAATCCCTGGATCTCCTCCAATCAGGACTATAGAACCGCTAACTATTCCTCCACCTAAAGTGCGGTCAAATTCTAAAATATTAGTCTTTAAACGGGGACAAGAAGAAGATTTAATATTCTCTAAATATTGAGGTGTAGACTCAGAAGAAGACTTCACTGGGGGGATAGAAAAACTCTTAATCTCTTCTATTAATGTATTCCAGTTCTGACAGCCAGGGCATTTACCTAACCATTTAAGGCTTTCATAACCACATTCTTGACAGAGATAAATTACTTGATTTTTTGGGGGCAAATAAATCCTCTATTTTCGTAGTAGTTTCCAAGGGTTTTCTTTTACATCTTCAGAAAGTTTGTTTAAGTTTTGAATAATTTGATCTAAATCTTTAGCTGTTTTTTCATTAGTAGTCAATTTACCCAAAAGACCTTCGCCTTTTTCAATCTTACTCATAATGTTCTTCAAGGCATCGGCTGCTTTAGTAAGCTCTTGAGAGGATCTCTGATAATTATCTAAAATAATATCTAATTTGTCTTTATTTTTAATAATAGCCTGGTCTATATTCTTAATAGGTTGGCTTATGTCCTTAGTAATCTGATCTATGTTTTCCTCTGTATTTTTAGTAATCTGATCTATGTTTTCTTTTATATTTTTAATAGTCTGGTCTATTTTTTTTCCTATATTCTTGAGCGTTTCTTCTAAATCACTTGAGATTTTCGTACTCTTCTTCTTTAACAAGATGGAAGTATTCTTAAATTCCTCGCAAGCGATCTTAATATCTTCCTTATTTTCTTTAATTAAAGAAGTTATATTTTTTTCAATCTCCCCAATGGTGGATGAAGCTACTTTAGCTGCTTCTAAAATAGCTTTAGAAGAATTACCTAAGCTTATAAAAACTTCCTTAATATTTCCTCTGTTTTCAGTAATAATAGTGTTAAAATTATTCATTACCTTGTCGATATTGTTTAATACATCTATAGTAGTCTTTACTATCTTACCAAGGTCAGCTTTTTTTATCGAACCATGTAATGCTTCCTCGATTCTCCCGGTAGTTCTTTCTAAATTTAAGATAATCTTTTCTGTCTTATAAAAAAGATCTCCAAGGCTAACAGGATCTACACCTACAATAGTATCCCCATCTCTTAATATTCTTGCCCTTGATAAACTTTTGACAATCTCTATATATTTTTCTCCAACAATTCCTAATGAGTTAATGGTAACTTGAGAATCTCTTTTAATAGATGCGCTTTCTCTGATCCAAGCAACTACTTTTATTTTTTCACCTTCCACTCTCATTTCTTTTACTTCTCCTACTTCCATTCCTGAAAAGCGGATAGGTGAAGCAACCTCTAATCCTTCTACTCGATTAAATAAGATGTTAATTTTATACCCTTTTTGGTAAAGATGAAAGTCACCTACGCTAATGACAATAAAGGTTAATATTAAAAGACCGATCAGGACAAAAAGACCTACTTTTACTTCTGTCAATGATTTTTTAGTTTGATTGTTCATAAATTTTCTACTTTATTAAATAACAGTAAAGATAACTACACTTACGAAAAAATATTACTTTAAACCTCAAGGTATGTCAATAATTTACTTTACAATGTCCGAGCATTCCTGAGCGCCATAGGGGCAAAGCCTTTATGGAAGATAGCTCCGAGTATTAGCCAGAGCCAACTTGTTAGTTATTAGTAATAGGGCCGTTGGCATTACCGCTAATAAATTGTTTGACTATTTTATTTTTAGTGTTTTTAATTTCTTCAGGTGTACCTACTTCAATAATTCTTCCTTGATAAAGCATGGCGATACGATCAGCAATAGTATAAGCACTGACCATATCGTGAGTTACCGCAATAGAAGTTAAATGCAACTCCTTTTTAAGTTTAATAATTAAGTCATTTATAATTGCTCCCATAATAGGGTCAATTCCAGTTGTAGGCTCATCATAAAGAATAATTTCTGGATTCGTAGAGATGGCGCGAGCTAAAGCTACTCTTTTTTTCATCCCTCCACTCAAAGAAGCAGGATACAAGTCTTCAATATTATGCAATCCGACCAGACTTAAATTCTTAGTAACTATTTCTCTAATCTCTTCTTTCTTCATCTCGGTATGTTCAGACAAGTAAAAACCAACATTTTCAGCGACCGTTAAAGAATCAAACAAAGCTGAATTTTGAAAGACCATGCCAAATTTTTTAATTATTTGATTTAACTTATCTTTAGGTAATTTAGTCACATCCTCGTTAAAGATTTTTATACTTCCTTGATCAGGCTTTAATAAGCCTATAATATGTTTCAATAAAACACTTTTACCACCTCCACTTTGGCCAATGATAACCATAGTTTCACCTTTATTGATAAAAAGATTAACTTCCTTTAATACTTGGTTGCAATCAAATTTTTTCCAAAGATTACTTACTTCTATCATCAAGATCCTATTGCACTTAGACACTTAAAATTTTGGACAATATTCATTGGGCAGTTAATCTAATTTAATCATTAAAAAAACGGTCAAAAGACACTATTAGTCTAACTAAATCATGGTAAAACTAAAGTTAAAAAGTAGTCTGTGACTAAAACAAGGATGATCGATGTCACTACTGAACCGGTGGTAGCTTTGCCTACTCCTTGAGCTCCTTCTTCTGAATTTAATCCTTTATAACAACTAACAATGGCAATGATTAACCCAAAAAAGATAGCTTTGATCAAACCACTTAATATATCAACCGGATCAACGAAGTACTTAGTTTTATCAATATATAAACTAGAGCGGATCCCAAACTTAGTCACGCTAATAAGATATCCTCCTAAAATACCAATAAAATCAGTATAAATAGTAAGAATAGGCACCATCGTTAACAAAGCCAAAAACTTAGGAACTATCAAGTATTTTATAGGATTTACCGCTAATGTCCGCAAAGCATCTATTTGTTCAGTAACCTTCATACTTCCTAGTTCAGCTGCGATAGAAGATCCAACTCTTCCTGCCACTATCACTGCCGTGAGGACCGGACCTAATTCTCGGGCCATAGAAAGACCCACGACCACCCCGATGTACGCTTCTAATTCAAATTGTCTAAATTGATAGTAAGATTGAACTGCTAAAACCATGCCTGTAAAAATAGCCATAATGGAAGCAATAGGTAAAGTTTTTAGGCCCACCAGCTTCATTTGCTCGACAATAGGTTTAAAGCGAAAAGGCGGAGTAAATATTTGGACTAAGATATCTTTAGCTAAAATAGCCAGGCTACCCAACTCATAAAGAAAAGTATATCTCTTAATAATAGCCTCCATTAGGTATAACTACTTTAAATTTAATAAGAAGAACTCTCGGAAGATAAATTTTCAAATCTTGTATATTCTTTAACAAAAGCTAATTTAAAGTTTTCTATTGGTCCGTGCCGATGTTTGCCAATGATTATTTCTGCAATTCCCTTGTTTTCGGGAAGAGGTTGATAATATTCTGGTCGGTAAATAAAGACCACCAGATCTGCATCTTGTTCAATAGCTCCAGATTCTCTTAAATCAAAAAGCTGAGGTCGGCGATCACTTCTTCCTTCTACAGCTCGACTTAATTGAGATAAAGCTATAACAGGAATAGAAATTTCTCTGGCTAATGCCTTAAGAGAACGAGAGATTTCAGAGATTTCTTGTTGACGATTTTCTGTTCCTTTCTTACCCTGCATTAATTGAAGATAGTCAATAATGATTAAGCCCACATCATACTTAGCTTTTAGGCGCCTAGCTTTTGCTCTTAATTCTAAAACAGAGATATTAGGAGTATCATCAATATAAATTTTTGATTCCGCTAAGATACCGGCAGAAGTAGTAAGCTTAGGCCAGTCTGATTCCCCAAGAAAGCCAGATCGTAAACTAGTTGAGTTTACTCTTGCTTCTGTGCACAATAAACGTTGAACTACTTGTTCTTTGCTCATCTCTAAGCTAAAAATACCAATAGGTGTCTTAGCTCTTGTTCCTGCATGTAAAGCAATATTTAAACAAAAGCTTGATTTTCCCATAGAAGGTCGTCCGGCAATAATTATTAAGTCGGAAGGCTGAAAACCACAAGTAACTTTATCGAAATCTACAAAACCACTTGGAACACCAGTAATGTTATGACGATCCGCATATAGTTTTTCAATAGCCTCAAAACTATCATGAAGCATATCAGCTACCAAAACAAAATCATAAGAAGTCTTACGGGAAACTACATTGAAGATGAGCTGTTCAGCTCTATCCAGCATTTGAGTTACTTCTCCAGCTTCGGTATAAGCACTATCTATAATTTCCGTTGAAGCAGAGATTAATTTTCGTAATAAAGCTTTTTCTTGAATAATTTGAAGATAATTTTCTATATGGGCAGATGTAGGAACAGCATTTAAAATAGTAGCTAAATAAGAAACTCCTCCAATTTTTTCTAAGTCTCCATTCTTTTTTAAACTATTCGTTAAAGTTACTAGATCGACCGGTTCGCCTTTATCGAATAAATCTACGATAGAATTATAAATTTTTCCGTGAGCTGTCTTATAAAAAAAATCTTCTTTTAAAGTTTCAACAGCTTTAATAATCGCATTCTTATCTAAGAGCATAGCTCCCAAGACTGATACTTCAGCTTCAATTGATTGAGGAGGAACTTTGTGAATACCATTCATGATTATTTATTTCTTAATTATTCCTTGACTACCCAAACCTTTATTTGAGCTTTTATATCTGAAGCTAAACTAATAGAAGTATCAAAAACACCTAATGTCTTAATAGGTTCTTTTAATAAGACCGCTTTTTTATTAATTGGTATGTTTTCACCCTGTAAGGCTTCGGCAATATCGATATTAGTCACTGAACCAAAAAGTTTTTCGTTTTCTCCTGTCTGTCGTTTGATAGTAATAGAAGTATGGTTTAGTTTTTCAGCTAACAAGAGCAGGTCCTTCTTTTTTTTTTCTTCGTCATGCCGTATTTTACTCTTTTTTATTTCAGCATTCTTGATATTAGCTGAGGTAGCTAAGATAGCCATTTTTTGGGGAATAAGAAAATTACGAGCATAACCCTCGGAAACTTCTTTTGTATCCCCTGCTTGACCGAGACTTTTTACATCTTGAATTAAGAGTACTTTCATTATATCCTCCTATCTTGAAAAATATCTCAACTTTGGCAAAAACTTTGCTAAAATATTCCCTTATGTAAAATTAAAAATCAAATAGCAAATGTCAAAATTACATATCAAAATGTAAAATTACTTTTTCCCTTTCAGTGTTAAAATACTTGAGGCAAAGATATTTGCA
>JAHJRX010000055.1 GCA_018830565.1 bacterium
AAGAAAGGTGCATATTCTTCCATTGGATCACCCTTGGAGGAAGTTTAAAATAAACCCATATAAAAGATCATTTTTATCTAATACAAAATAGGACATTTCTATTTAACGGAAAACAGGACATTTTCATTTTGCTGTTACAAGAAAAGAAATTTTCTTGACAGAAAAAAATTATTATGTTAGTCTTACTGTTATTTGGAGGAAAGAAATTTGAGAAAAGAAGAAAATAAAAATTGGTATTTAATTGATGCCCAAAGACATGTTTTAGGCCGTATGGCTAGCAAAATATCTAAACTCTTACAAGGCAAGCATAAACCTACCTATGAACCTTATTTAGATAAAGGAGATTATGTGGTGGTAATAAATGCAGAAAAAATTATCCTTACTGGTGGGAAAGAAAAAAAGAAGGTTTATTATTATCACTCCGGATATCCAGGTGGCCTTAGAAAAGTTAGTTTCTTGGAATTGTTAGAGAAAAATCCAAGTAAGATTATTATGTTAGCCGTAAAAGGAATGCTTCCTCATAATAAGTTAGGAAGAGCCATGCTCAAGAAGTTAAAAGTTTACAGAGGTTTGCAACATCCTCATCAAGCTCAAACTCCTCAGCTTTTAGCAGAGATAAAATGCTTATAAACTAAAAGGAGGATACTTTTGGTAAAAATTCAATATCTTGGAACAGGAAGAAGAAAAAGAGCCATAGCGAGAGTAATAATTACTAAAGGGGAAGGAAAAATTTTTGTAAATAAAAGAGAATTTTCTTCTTACTTTAATAATAATTCTTTATGTTCTCTAGCTTGCCTACCTTTAATAAAAACAAAGGTGAAAGAAAAATACGATGTGAAGGCTAATATTTACGGAGGTGGTATTAGTGGCCAAGCTGATGCTTTAAGGCTGGGCATTGCTCGAGCTTTAATCAACATAGATGATAGCTATAAAGCTATATTAAAGCAAAATGGCTTGTTAACTCGAGATGATAGAATCCACGAACGAAAAAAGTATGGCTTAGCAGGCAGAAGAAAGAGATTTCAATTCTCTAAACGATAATTTAGAAATAAGATGAAATAAATTTAATCATCCTCAAGTAAGGTAGGTTTGCGAAAAAACATTACTTGAAGTCTCCGATTACCTCCATAACTTACTGGGTAAAACTGCTTAAAATAAGAATATCTAGTCAATAAGTCAGCAAATGAAAAATGTAGTTAAATTTAACTGCAAAAAGGACGATAATTAAGACTAAGTTTTAAAAAAGCTAAAGGTAAGGATATTCTTGCTTTTAGCTTTTTAAGTTTATAGTCTTTATAAACTAAGTCCAACAAAAAGTTAATTTTGGTGAGCATAAACCTTAAAAAAACAGGAATTTTATGAATAAAGAATATTCATTTTTAGAAATTGAAAGAAAATGGCAGAAAAACTGGGAAGAATTAAGGTTATTTAAAGCCAAAAAGGATTCCCGTAAAGAGAAATATTACGTTTTAGAAATGTTTCCCTACCCTTCTGGAAAGATTCATATGGGACATGTTCGTAATTATACCATCGGTGATGTAGTGGCTAGATTTAACTTTATGAAAGGTAAAAATATAATTCATCCTATGGGTTGGGATGCTTTTGGCTTACCGGCAGAAAATGCAGCTTTAGAGCATAACATCCATCCTCACCAATGGACGATGGATAATATAAAATACATGAGAAGACAACTGAAGAGTATGGGATTTTCATATGACTGGGATCGAGAAGTTACTACTTGTAATGAAGACTATTATAAGTGGAACCAGTGGTTTTTCTTAAAGTTTTATGAAAAAGATTTAACTTATAAAAAGGAGGCTTTGGTTAATTGGTGTCAGAAGTGTAAAACTGTTTTAGCTAACGAGCAAGTTAAAGAAGGTTTGTGCTGGCGATGTGGCTGCGAGGTTTTAGAGAAGAAACTTTCGCAGTGGTTTTTTAAAATTACAGCGTATGCTGATAAACTCTCAGAAGGACATAACTTAATAGATAACTGGCCCGAGAGGGTGTTGTTAATGCAGAAAAACTGGATTGGAAAAAGCGAGGGCATGGAAGTATATTTTAAAGTGGTAGGAATAAGAGAAGATATCGTTATTTTTACTACCAGAATTGATACTATCTTTGGAGTTACTTATCTGGTCTTAGCCTTAGAAAATCCAATTATTGAAAAACTTCCTATTAAAGGTGAAGTAAGAATAAAGAAGATCGAAGACTTTATTAAAAAGCACAAAGGTAAACGTATCATCGAAAAGAAAGAAGGGATCTTTACGGAATGTTATAGTATAAACCCAGCCAATGGGGAAATCATTCCCATCTGGATTGCTAATTATGTAGTTATGGAGTATGGAACAGGAGCAATTATGGCTGTTCCTGCCCATGATCAACGTGATTTTGAATTTGCTCAAGAATATAAATTACCCTTTAAAATTGTCATCCAACCCAAAGATAAACTTTTACTTTTACAAAGATTAGAAAAAGCTTTTGAAGACGAAGGTTATTTAACAAATTCTTTATATTTTGACGACATCCCTAGTCAAGAAGCAAGAAAAGAAATATATAGTTGGTTGGAAAGCTTAGGGGTGGGCAAAAAAAAGATTAATTATCGATTAAAAGATTGGCTTATTTCTCGACAACGTTATTGGGGTACTCCTATTCCTATCGTTTATTGTGAGCAATGTGGAATTATTCCTGTTTCTGAGAAGGACTTACCTATAAAACTTCCTGTGGATAAAAATTACTTCCTGGATGGAGTTTATAAATTAGATAAGATTAAAGAATTTATAGAATGTAAGTGTCCGCAATGTGGAAAAGAAGCTAAAAGAGAAACAGATACTATGGATACCTTTGTTGATTCTTCCTGGTATTTTGCTCGTTTTGTTTCTCCCCATGAAGATAAGCAGCCCATAGATAAAGAAAAGGCTAATTATTGGTTGCCCGTAGATCAGTATATTGGTGGCATTGAACATGCTATTCTTCACTTATTGTATGCTCGTTTCTTTACTCAGGTATTATATGATCTGGAATTATTAAATGTTAAAGAACCTTTTAAAAACTTACTGACCCAAGGAATGGTTATCAAAGATGGAGCTAAGATGTCTAAATCCAAGGGTAATGTAGTGGAACCAAAAGAAATTTTAGAAAAATATGGAGCGGACACAGTTAGGCTTTTTATCTTGTTTGCTGCGCCGGTGGAAAAAGATTTAGAATGGAGTATCCAAGGAGTAGAAGGTTCTTTCCGCTTTATAAAAAGAGTTTATCGTTTGGTTAATGATTATGCCCCTTTGATCAAGGAGATAAAATTAAAGAAAGGCCTTTCTATCAAAAATCCTCTTATTTCAGCTCTTCATAAAACGATTAAGAAAGTAACTTTTGATATAGAGAATGGCTTTCACTTTAACACCGCCATTGCTTCTATTATGGAGTTAGTCAACGAAATCTATCAATATCAACCTAAAAAGAAAGAAGATTATAAAGTCTTAAAAGAAGTTATTGAAAATACTTTACTTATCTTATCTCCTTTTATTCCTCATCTGGCCGAAGAATTATGGGCTCAAATTGAAAATAAACCAAGTATATTTAACCATCCTTGGCCAAAATACAAAGAAAACTTGATCGTTAAAGATACCGTTTTAGTAGTTATCCAAATTAATGGTAAAGTTAGAGCTAAACTTACTTTTGATACGGAGTTATCCGATGAAAAGATTAAAGAAAGTATCTTGTTAAGTCCTATTGTAAAAGCAAAAATAAGTGGTAAAAAAATAAAAAGATTTATCTATATTCCAAAAAAGTTAGCGAGCTTAGTAGTAGCTTAAGTAAAAAATTTTTGTTGCTTTTTTAGTAGTTCTTTTTAAAATAAGGTTTTAGGAAGATATGGAAGTAGGAATATTTAGTGGTATCTCATTATAGCACTTATTAATGGAAATTTGACATAGAGTAAATTAATTTAACTCCAAGCAAGTTTATCTTTTATTGCTCGGTATTATTTTCTATGTTTAGTTTTCGTTAATAACTACTATAAATAACTAAAAGAAGGTTGTTAAAAATGCTTACTCGACAAAAAGGAATAGTTATATTTCTGAGTATATTTTTTAGTTTAGGACAAGCCTGGGCTCAAAATATCTCATTAGAGGAAGAATCTGTCTATAAGAGTAAGAAAGAAGTTTCTTTAGCTACTGAGGCTAAGGCTATTGCGGAAGTAGAAGCATCGAGAGAATCAGAATTAGAAGCACTTGCTGCTTCTATTGCTGCCGAAGCTGCCGCAGAAAAATCAAAAGCTACAGCTGATGTAGCTAAATCAGAACAAGAACGAGCCGAAGCTTTAGCTCTTTCTGCCAAAGCTTCGGCAGAGCTTCTTAAAGCTACCGCCAATATAGCTAAAGCGGCTGAAATTAAGGCTAAAGCAATCATGGAAAGCACAAAGATTATTGAAGCTAAGGCAAGCGCAGAAGTGGAAATAGCCCGAAACGATTATCAAGAAGCTAAAAAGGCAGAAAAGATTCATACGGCTAATGCTAGAAATTATTTTGAAACTGCCAATGATGCTCTTAAAGAAAACGACAGTGCTATGGCTATGGAATTTGCTACTAAAGCTAAGACCGAGGTTGAGTTAGCTAAAGCTGCTCAAGACCGAGCTCGAATTAAAAGTGCTTTATTGAGAGATGCTGAGGAAAGAGTAAAGATTGCCATAGAAGTTATTCGAGCTTCTGAGGCCAGAGCTATCGCTGAAGCAGAAGCTACTTTAGCTACTGAAGCCAGAGCAGCAGCCGAAGCAGAAGCAGCTTCTGCTTCTCAAAGGAAAGCTATAGCTGCGGCTAAAATAGCTATAGAAGCAGAAACTAAAGCTATTGCCGAACGAGAAGTAGCTAAAAAATCAGCTAATATAGCCAAAGTTAAAATGGAAGCAGCCAGGTCTGCTCAAACCAGAGCTTTAGCCGAAGTAGATGTAGCTAAAATATCTGAAGCCAGAGCAAAATCGGCCTTACAAAGAGCTAAATTATACAGAGAAAAAGCTTATTCTATCTTGATGGAAGCAGAAAAAGCTCTTTCGGAGATGGAGAAAGGTTCAAAGGAATAACCAATGACTTATTATGATGATGACTTTAAATATTTAAACAAGAAAAGTTATATTTATAGATGTGAAGACTGTGGATATCAATGGGATGTATCTTCTAAGAATAACGAAGAAGAGACAGAAACCGATGAAGAAGAAAAAATTGATAAAGATAACGATATTATTTCCTCAGAAGAGTTATTTAATGGTCCTGAAGTTAGCGAGTGTCCGGTGTGCGGCAGTAATAATGTTGCAGAAATATAAGAACAATTTAAAAGCTTTTAGTTGTCAGGTGTCAGTAAGAAGTAAAAAGTAAAAAAAAGCCGTTGAAACTTTTAGATTATACTGAATGGCGTAATTTTAGCTATTTCAAGACACTACCTTTTTTCAAATCCTACTATTTCCTCTTTTTTGTTATCGTAAAGGGTAACTTATTTGAAACAATAAACAATCTCATCTTTCACTTTTCCTTTTCCTCTCTGAGGTAGACTGTCCTGTGCGGGAAGGGTATTTTTATTCCTTCCTCTTTAAGTCTCCTGAAGATTTTCTTCCTCAGTTCATGCTGGACAGGATACTGGTCAACAAATTCCTTGACCTGACATATCAAGGTAAAATCAAGTGAACTCTCACCAAATCCTGGGATGAATCTCACCAAGGATTCTGGCTCTCCAAGTAGTCCAGGTATTTCACTCACTGCTTTTTTCGCCTCCTCAATGAGGATTCTCTCAACTTTTTCAGGGTCAGAAGAATAACTTACACTAATTGGTATTAGCAGAGACATACGTTTTTCAGGCAGATAATAGTTTGTTAAAAGATTTTGTGTTATCTTGCTGTTCGGAATTATAACCATGTTGTTTGACGGCGTCCTTATTCTTGTAGTTCTCCAGGTAATATCCTCAACATAACCATTCTGTCCTGTTTCGAATCCTACAAAGTCACCAACCCTTATGGGCTTTTCAATAAGAATATAGATTCCGGCAAAAAGATTAGCGAGGGTATCCTGAAGTGCGAGGGCAATGGCAAGACTTCCAACGCCCAAGGCAGCAATAAGAGGGGCGATGGAGATTCCAAGAGTCGTAAGTATTATTAAAAAACCTATAACGAGAATTGTACCTTTTAATATTCCGTAAGCAATGCCTGTTGTGGGAATAGGAAGTGCTAATTGCTGTACATATACTCTGAATACCTTATCCATAAGGTTGGCAGTAGCTATGGTGATAGAAAGGATCACAAGTACATTAATAGTCTTAGCGAGATAAAAGAGATACCTCTCTGGAAGTATTTCAAGCTTAGGCTGTCCAATAGACTCCTTACTTAAACCTCAAAGCATGCATGGGACAGCTATCCAGACATTGGTAACACTTTAAACAATCTTTATTTCTCACCGTTCTCTCTACCTTCCCAACTAAATCCCCTATACAAAGGGACAAACTACATACTTTTTGGCAATTTCCACATTTTATACAATTTTCTTTTACTTCCATAACTACTTTACCTTCGGAAAACCAACTCAAAATTGTGCCCTCCAGACAGATTAAGCAAAAAGTTCGCTCTCCAAACAAGATCCCTAAAATAATGCCTAAAGTAGTTACCGTTACATAGTAATAAACAAAAACCCTTCCTGTCTTAATTAAACTTATCTGGTCAAAAGTAGTCGCCAAATAAAAAAATAAAAATAGACAAGAAAAAATAAGAAAGAATAGTCGACGATATCTAATATCTTTAAATATTTTAGGTCTTTCATGGTTTAAACTAATCTTTTTAATAATTATCTCAAATAAGCTTCCTCTTGGGCAAAACCAACCACAAGAAACTCGTCCTTTATAAAAGGCAATTAGTAACATCAAGATAAAGAATAAAGGAATAAATATCCCTATTAGAGGATAATGCCACCCCCCATCTACAAAGACAAAAAGAAAGATCAACATTAAGTATTGAATCTTCTTTCGACGTAAGTTCAAATTCTTAATCTTTAAACTTTCCTCAATGGTATTACCGAGCATTGGGGTCATATTGGGTTAAAAAACTCTTCTTAAATTCTAAAAAACGATCTTCCATAATTGAACTTCGAATATCTTGTAAGAATTTTAATATAAAGTGTAGATTATGTAAAGTGTTTAATCTATACCCTAAAATCTCTCCTACATTAATTAAATGTCTAATATAAGCTCTTGAGTAATTTTGACAAGCATAACAATGACATTCTTCATCTAAAGGTAAAAAATCTTTAGCATACTTAGCGTTTCTTACCACCAAGGGACCGTGGCGAGTAAAGACAGTTCCCGTTCGCGCATGCCGGGTAGGAATTACACAATCAAACATATCCACCCCTTGCTCTACTGCTTCTAAAATATCTTCAGGAAAACCTACCCCCATTAAATAACGAGGCTTATTTAATGGTAAAAAAGGAGCTGTAAAGCTTAAAACTTCATAAATTACACTTTTTGGTTCTCCTACGCTTAAACCACCAATCGCATAACCTGAAAATTCTAACTCTTTTAACTGTTCGATACTCTTCTTTCGTAAATCCTCATAGGTGCTTCCCTGTACAATCCCAAATAAAATACCCTTATTTTCCTTTTCCTCTTCTAAATAAGCCTTTTGAGATCTTTTTGCCCAACGAGTAGTTCTTTCTAAAGCTTGATTAGCCGCATCATAACTACAAGGATAACCAGGACATTCATCTAAAACCATAATCACATCTGAACCAAAAGAAAGTTGAAGATTGGTAGATAGTTCAGGAGCAAACATGTGATAAGAGCCATCAAAATGAGATTGAAATTTAACTCCTTCTTCACTGATCTTTCTAATCGCCCCTAAACTATATATTTGGTATCCCCCGCTATCAGTTAAGATAGGTTTAGACCAGTGCATAAACTTGTGCAACCCACCACCTAATTTGATAATCTCCTGGCCAGGTCTTAAGTATAAATGGTAAGTATTGGCTAATATAATTTCTGTCCCTAAGCTTAATAGTTCTTCAGAAGACATCGCTTTTACCGCAGCGTTAGTTCCTACTGGCATAAAGATAGGCGTATTGACTTCACCATGATTAGTAACAAGTTTTCCTACTCGAGCTTGACAATCTTTATCTTTCTTTAAAACCTTAAAATTTATTTCCAAGTTTCCTCTTTATCTAAAATAAGCTCTATCACACCCTGGCTATTTTAATTTAATATCCTAATTCTTTTAAAATATTCTTATTATCGCGCCAGCCTTTCTTCACTTTTACATATAGCTCTAAATAAACCTCTCTTCCTAACAAGTATTCAATGTCTAAGCGAGCCTCTTTCCCCACCTTCTTTAAAGCTTCTCCTTTTTTGCCAATTAAGATCTTCTTCTGGGAATCTCTCTCTACAAAAATTATACCTCTAATATAATCTTTCCCTTTCTCTCTCTCTTTAAATTCTTCGATGATCACCGTAGTAAAATACGGAATTTCTTCTCCATATAAATTAAATATCTTTTCTCTAATAATCTCAGAAGAAAAAAATCGTTCTGGATGAGGCGTCAAGGTATCGGGAGAATAAAAAGGTTCATGGATAGGAAGAAGTTCTATCACTATCTTTAATAACCCCCTTACTCCATCATTTAAAAGAGCAGAAATAGGAATAAAATGAGTAAAATCATATAAATTTTTTACTCTTTTTATTAAAAGCAAAAGGTCTTCTTTTTTAATTAAATCAATCTTATTAATAACTAAGAGTGTGTTTTCAGGAAAAGAATCTTGCTCTTTTAAAAGATCGCCAACTGTCTCTTCTATGTTTTTAGGTTCTCCTAATAACAAAGTTATATCAGCTTCTTTTAAGGCTTGATAAGATAGCTTAACCATCTCTTTTTGGAGTTTATACTTAGGGATAATAATTCCTGGAGTATCTGAGAAGATAATTTGATAATCTTCTTCATTTAAGATACCTAAAATACGATGCCGAGTAGTTTGTGGCTTTGAAGAAACAATAGATAGTTTTTCTTCCAAGAAGGTATTTAAAAGAGTAGACTTACCTACATTTGGCTTGCCAATAATACTTACATAGCCACACTTAAATTCTTTAGTCTTCATTTAATAACTCCCATTTTTCTACCGTCCTCTTTAGATAAGCTAAAAAAGCTTTAAGTCCTTCTTCAGGAATAATAATAGAATTTCTCTTCTTATTAGATAACTCGTTAATTTCTAAAATCTTCCTTTGGAATTCTCTTTTAAGTCAAAAAAGTAAGTTTTAGACTCCATTTCAAATTTATAGGTAAACAATTCATTACTGACACTCTGGTTATCTTCTTTCATCTTTACTCCTTTAAGAATCAAGTAACTTCTTTTTGATTGCCTTGATAGCTGAGATGTTAAGGTATCTTTCAGCCTTTAGTAAATCCATATCTGTATTTACATTAAGAAAAGCTTTATCGAGATCGCTTAGAGAGCTGATCTCTTCTTCCGCGATGGATCTTACTTTAGCTAACTCATATAACCTTTTAAAGGAATAGATACCTTCTTTTATACTTTTCTCCACTAAAGGTAGACAACTCTTATTATATATTGCCCCAAGAAATTGAAGCTTGCCTTTGATTTGAAAAGCTACAATATCAATCTCATCAGCTTGGTTGATTAGGTATTTTATTAAATTAGCCTCTAAAAAAGGTTGGTCGCAGCCAACTACAAAATTATAATTACTTTTAGAATTTAATAAACCAGTATATAGCCCTACTAAAGGCCCTTTTTCAGGAATAAGATCAATAAATACCTTTAAGTCGTATTCTTTATACCTTTCTTCTTTATCGGCAATGACAATAATCTCTTTAAATACTTTCTTTAATTCAGTGATCATCCGAGTGATTATCTTTACTTCTCCTACTTCCATAAAAGCCTTATATTTAGTAGTCCGACTACTTTTACCTCCAGCTAAAATAATAGCGGTCATTTGTTCTTCCAATAAAAATCTCCATTATATATTTAGTAGTCCGACTACTTTTACCTCCAGCTAAAATAATAGCGGTCATTTGTTCTTCCAATAAAAAGCTCCGTTACTAAAATCTTCCTTTATTTAAATCTTACATCTCACAAAATTAGCTACAAATTCACTCTGAGGTCTTTGAAATATTTCTTCTGGTCTTCCTACTTGAATAATCTTTCCATTATTCATAATCGCCAGACGATCAGCTAAAGGTAAAACTAAATCATGGTCATGGGTTACTTGAATAGTAGTCATCTTTAACTCTTGCTGAACCTTTCGTAATTCATCTTGCAACCTTTTTTTTAAGTCAGGATGAAGAGACGAGAGGGGTTCATCAAGTAATAAGACTTTTGGTTCTAAAACTAAAGTTCTGGCTAAGGCTACTCTTTGCCTTTCTCCTCCACTAAGAGTCATAGGATAGGCATCTTTAATTTGAGAAATATGAAGAAGTTTTAAAATATTCTCTATTTTTTCTTTTATCTCTTTGACACCATGCTTTTTTAATCTTAAGCCATACTTAATATTGTCAATAACTCTCAAGTGAGGAAATAAAGCACCATCTTGGAAGACCAGGCCTATATTTCTTGCTTCTGGTGGCCACCCACTAACCTCTCTTCCGTTAATCCAAATTTCTCCTTGATCTGGTTTATTAACTCCGGCAATTATTTCTAAAAGAGTACTCTTTCCAGCTCCCGTAGGACCTAAAATAACAAAATACTCTTCCTTATTCACTTCGATGTTAATCTCATCTAGTGAAAAACTCCCCAATCTTTTACTTAAATACCTTATCTTAATCATTTCTTAATTATCATTTCTTAATTATCATTTCTTAATTATCTCTGGAAACGTTCAGATATCAGCTTTTAGTTAGCAGTTTTATTAGGAATAAGTCCATTAATCCAAGAGAGAGGGGGGTATTGGCAGAGACACTACTATCTGATTTTGGGTCAGCATTCAGGTAGCGCAAGAAAGGTAATTATACCTAAATCTTAATTAAAAGACAAATTTCATCCCTAAAGTTTGGTAAAGTAACACTGTAATCATTACTTATATCCTTATTTTCATAGGCCTCATAGGTAATATCTCCAAACATACTCAATGCTTTAGTCAGGTTATAAGTGGCACTTAATCCCCCACTCCCTTTCTGAATATCAGACAGATTATAAGCTGCTTCTAAATCAGGATCATAAGCATAGATCCTTTTACCAAGCATTCCATAAAAGGCAAGACTAAGTCTTTGAGGAATGGCATAATAGGTAAATCTCTCTTCTATGGCTAAGACCCTATCTTTCTCTTGGACTTTCTTATTTAAACTTATATAATAAAGCCTTGTCTGTAACCATGTCCGCCAATTAAAAAGAGCCGTTCCTCCGGTAAGGGTAATTTGATCTATAGTGGTATCCTTATAAGCTGTTCGACTATAACCAAAGTCAAGATATTTACTAAAATCAGCTGACTTATAAATTAGCGATCCATACGGTATCAGAGTATTGTTTGAATTTTTATCGTCACTTTTAATGTAAGTAGCACTAATTCTAACTCCTAAATGATCAGTAGTCTTTAATTGTTCAAGGCAAGAATAAGTTAAAGAAGAGCTTATTCCTTTGATTTTACTAAGTGGAAATTTACGAGTTAAATTTGACTGACAAAGTTTAAAATCAAGGCTGGAGTTAGAAACTTGAATACTTGAGGAGTTTATTAGATATGAGCAGTTCATTGTTTCTGAGATTATACTTTCTCTTTGATTGCTATTTGAGTATGAACCGTAGGTAATATGTCCCCCCAGAGGCAAAAAAGTCTCTTCTTTCTCAAAAGCAAAGACTGAGGAAGAAGCAAGTAACATTAACATTCCTAAAAAAACAATTATCACTCTTTTGCTCATTAAGCTTTCTCCTTTGTAAAAGTAAGTTATTATTCTTTTTACTTCCTCTTTTAGAAGACATATCAGCTTTTTTGTTCTTTGTCAAGACCAAATTAACCGTTGTCAGCAATTCTAATTATGAAAATTTCTTTTTATTTTATAGTGTTGCACTTGCTTATTGAACTTGTGTGCTAAATTTGAAATGAATTTCAATGAGTTACAGAAAAGGTACTTCACTTGGGTAAATTGCTGCAATTAATTTTGTTGATCTTCCTTAATATCTTTGGTATGTTAATTTATAAAATATAGGAAGTTGTCATTCTGACCAGCATTCTTGGTTGATAGCTGAATGCTGGCAAAAGTAGAACCTTCCTTTGATGATACTGATAATTTTGTAAAGGAGGTTTTATGGCCAACAAGGTATTACTGGTTGGTATTAATAAGTATAAGATACCAGGATCGGATTTAAACGGTTGCCTGAATGATGTTAGCAATGTCAGGGATGTCCTCTTGAAATACTTTGGTTTTGCGGTTAAGGAGATAAGGGTGGTTATTGATGAGAGGGCAAAAAAGAAGGCAATCATGGAACGACTTAAGTGGCTGGTAAAAGGGACCAAGGCAGGGGACAGGCTCTTGTTTCATTTCTCAGGACACGGCTCCCAGGTACGGGATAGGGATGGCGATGAGCTTAAAGATAGATTGGATGAGATCCTTTGCCCGCATGATATGGACTGGGATGGGACTTATATCACCGATGATGAGTTAGGAAAAATATTTTCGGAATTACCAAAAGGGGTAAATTTGGAGGTCCTGCTTGATTCCTGCCACTCAGGAACAGGGACAAGGGAGATAATAGGAATCAGTGCCTTGCCACAGGAACTCTCCTTTAAGCCGAGATTCTTACACCCACCATTGGATATCCAATGCAGGATAGAGGATGATTTAGAAGTTAAAAAGATACTTAAAGGGGGCAATCCCTTAAATCATGTGCTTTTTTCTAGTTGTAAGGATAACCAAACATCAGCCGATGCCAATATTGGAGGTAGTTACAACGGAGCGTTTACCTATTATTTTTGTAAGCATTTAAGGGAAACTCAGGGTAATATCACCAGGGGAGAATTGCTGAAGAGACTCCGTGTCTCCTTAAAATTTAATGGCTTTAGTCAGGTACCTCAATTAGAATGCCCTGGGTCAGAGAAAAAAAAGAAGGTCTTGGAATAGTTGCCGACAAACAATAAAATACAGCTAAAAGATAAAGTTTAATCTAATCAGGATATTTTATGAAAGAAAAAGTACTTGTTACAGGCGGAGCAGGATTTATTGGCTCTTATCTAGTCGATGAATTAGTTAAAAAATCCTATCAAGTAATAATTTATGACAACTTAGATCCTCAAGTTCATCCCCAAGGGAAAAAACCTGTTTATTTAAATAAAGAAGCAAAATTTGTTAAAGGTGATATTAGAGATCGTAAAAAACTCTACGAGGTAGTTAAAGATATAGATTATATTTTTCATGAAGCGGCGGTAGTTGGAGTAGGACAAAGTATGTATGAAGTAAGTAAATATGTAAGTGTAAATACTTATGGCACTTCGGTCCTCTTAGATATTTTAGCTAACGAAAAGCATAAGGTAAGGAAATTATTAGTCGCTTCTTCTATGAGTATCTACGGAGAAGGAGCCTATGAATGTAGCCATTGTGGCAAAACATATCCTAAATTACGAAGTGAAGACCAGTTAAAAAATTATGATTGGGAATTAAATTGCTGCAATTGTCATCAAGATTTAATTCCTTTGCCTACTTCAGAAGAAAAACCTCTTCAAGCTACTTCTATTTATGCCATTACCAAAAAAGATCAAGAAGAGATGTGTTTAAATATTGGCTGGACCTATGGCATTCCTACCGTAGCTTTGCGTTATTTTAATGTTTACGGCTCTCGACAAGCACTTTCTAACCCTTATACTGGCGTAGCGGCTATTTTTTCCTCTCGGCTTTTGAATAAGAAGTCACCAATAATCTTTGAAGATGGTTTGCAAGGAAGGGACTTCATTCATGTTCAAGATATTGTAAGAGCCAATATCTTAGCCTTAGAAGACGAAAAGGCTAATTTTGAAGTATTTAATGTCGGGACAGGTAAAAAGATTACTATTTTAGAAATAGCCAAGATATTAGCTCAAGAATTAAGACTAAACATAGAGCCTGAAGTTACTTCTCGATATCGAAAGGGAGATATTAGATATTGCTTTGCCGATATAGCTAAAATCAAAGAAAGATTAAATTTTAAGCCACAAATTAGTTTTGAAGAAGGCACTGGCGAGCTTATTTCCTGGGTAAAAGATCAGACGGCCCAAGATTTAGTAGAAAAAGCAAAAAAAGAACTTGAAGATAAAGGATTGGTTAAGTAAGTTTTAATTTAGAAGAAATATTCTTGAGATGATTTATTAAATGTTGGTTAGTCTTTCTTATCTCTTGGTATAAGTTTTTTAAACATTCTTTTGAAAGGTTACTCTTTGAAGACAAAAACCAACTCGCGTCTCTAATAGCATCCAAAAGCAAAGAAGTAATTTTAAGACTTTCTATCTGGAGATTTAATTTAGTTATCCTTTCCTCATTAATCTCTTCTTCGATCAGGTTTAATCCTTCTAAACACAGACCTTCTAATCTTAATCCTTCTTCCATTAAAGATTCAATATCGACCATTAATTTCTCTTTATCAAGAACAGGAAGGCAACCTTGAGCCTCATTTAATTTTTCTTCTATCTTTATAGTTTGACGGGCATATTTTTCTAAAGCTTCTTTTAAAGGGATTAAGCTTATTCCTTGAGATAAGATACCACCTTCCGTAGCATTAATACAAATATTATTGCTTTGGGCAATCTCCCATTGCAGCCAATCACAATAAGAAGCTAAAATTTTACTAGTCAAGACAGAATTTCCATAAATATCTTTCCGACTTATTAAACCTTTTGATAAAACATATTCTTGGTACTGCATCTCTAAAGTATTGAATTTGCTTAAACTATTTAACCACTCTTCTTGATAAGAAGTCCCAGAAGCATAGATACGTCCAGGTAAAAATGAGAAATCTTGACCTACAAAGATAATAGGGTCAGCTCCTATTTTTTTGGCAAAATCAAAAGCTACTGTAGCTACACTTCCTCCTCCTCTTAAAGGGCTAATCTTATTAGAATTTAAGGAAGGAAGATGGAGATAGTTAAATAGCCAGTCCATGATAGAGCTCTCATCGCAGGTGATAAACTTTCTCCCTTGAAAAGTCTTTAGAATTTGGTGGTAGACAGTAGCCTCAGCTAATAAGATTAAATCATGGGTATCGACTCTTTCAAAATGTCTAAAGTTAGCTGGTTGAGGGTCTACAGAGACTACTATATCAGGCTGGATTCTTTCTTCTAAAAGTACTTTTAAGGCGGTATCTACACAGATCAGCACTGCTTTTCCTTTAGCTTGCTTTAAGTATCTTAAGTTCTTATTTAAGGAAGGTCCAGCTGAAATAATAATGGCAGGCAAGCCGCAAAATTTATTAAATAAGCTATCTACCGGGGCATTATTAACAATTTCAAAGAAGTTCTGGAAGATATTTTCTAGCCAAATTTTTCCAAAAGAAGCAAAGATAGCTAAATTTGATACATTCATTTCCAGAATGTTTTTTATAATCTTATCTACCTGAAGATAATAATCTGGATCCAAGGATAGACAAGGAAGATATCTTATAATTTGTACTTTATTTAAGTTATCTAAAGAAATGAACTGACTTAAGTCTTGATAAAGATTGGAAAAGTTTTCTTCGTTAATAATTAGTTTTATTTTTGGTGAAGAAAGTAAGTTAGATAGATCTTGAGAAGTTAAAGCAAGTTTAAATACCTCTACATCAGGGTCAATGACTATTATCTTATTAATCTGCGGTTGTTTGAGTAATTCTTTGATATGGTATCCCAATGCAAAGCCCAAGACCAAGACTGTGTTTTTTCCTGCTAAATTAAATGATGAAATAAAGCGAGTAGCTTCTTTTTGGGGATTGTAGTTACTATGTAAAGAGATAATTCTTCCCTCTTTATTGGTTATAGTGAGGATGGGTAGCCCACTCTTACTTTTCTCTAAAAAATATCTTGGGTTGACTGAGGGAAGTTTTTCGAGCAGGTCAAGAGGCAGGTACTTAATATTTTCCAGATAAAAATCCACCATCAATTATCTATCTTTCTTTAGCTTTAGGAGTTCTTGAAATAAGTTCTGGGTTTGATTAACCATTTGATGGTAAGTAAAGTTTTTAACCACTAAATCTCTTCCTTTTTTTCCCATCTCAAGAGCTACTTCTTTATGCTTAAGGAGAAAATCTACTTTTTCGGCGATGATTTCGCTATCGTAAGGATTAATCAAAAAACCAGTCTGGTTTTCTATCACCTGTTCTCTTCTGCTGCCTACATCAGTAGCAATTACTGGAATACCACAAGCCATTGCCTCTAAGACGACTACCGAAAAATTATCTCCGGCTGGTGGAGAAGGAGAGATATAAATATCTAAGAGAGGCATAAGATCATAAATATCAGCTCGATAGCCTAAAAATTTAAACCTTTCTGAAATATTTAAGGCTTTAGCCAGCTCTTCCAAAGCTTTTCTTTGAATACCATCTCCTGCAATTAAGAATTGAACCTCTGGGTATTTATTTAAAATGAGTTTAGCGGCCTGTAAAAATACATCTATTCCTTTCTCTGGTCTAAGTCCAGCCACAACTCCTAAAATAGGAGAAGATGGATCAAAGCCTATTTCTCTAATTAAATTGAGATCTTTTTCTTTAGGGAAATACAGATTTATATCCACCCCATTATAAATTACTTCAAGTTTATCCCGATCAATACCTTCTTGTTGATTTAGATAGTCCTTATGGGTATTAGAGACAGCAATAATCTTATCTATAAAAGGTAACATTATCTTGCTATACTTAGAGATGCTACTCTTTCCACCCCACAGACCAATACAGTGAGAAGCTCCTATAATCACAGGAACGCCAGCCATTTTAGCAGCAATGATACCATAAAAGATAGCATCTCGATTGTCAGTAAATAAGAATAAGATCTGACTTTGGTACTTTTTTATAATCTTATATAGTTTTAAGATAACAAAGATATTATATTTTTGCTTTAATAAATTAGGATAAACATCTACTCCTAAGTTTTTAAGGATCTTTTCATGGTCAGGATCGATAAAATAAAGACAAGCGACGGTGAAAGAGAATAAGTCTTTATCAAAACCTCTAATATTTTCGGACAATACTTGCTCTGCCCCTCCTCGGGTATAGGAAGAGATGATGCAGATAACATTTATCTGGCTGGTAACCATCTTATTCATAACAATTTATCCATAACAGTTTATTCATAACAATCCTATTCATAACAATCACGACAGAAAGAAGGAATCTGATGTTTCTTTATCTTTTCTCTAAAATTCTGGTAGTTAATATTATTCCAAATTTCTTTGAACTCTTCTTTGGAAAGATCCCCAAAATTTATTATTTCTGGATCAGCTAAGAGGCAACAAGGGACTACCCTTCCATCAGAAGCAATAAAACATGACCGCCATGGCCAATAACATTCTCTTCCCAATCTATGATAAAATTTATTCTTTTGGTAATGAATAAATTTAAATTCTAAAGAAGAAGCTTTTTTTGAAGCCTCTCTAATTATTTCTTTTAAGGAGTCAATATTTCTTCCTAAAGCTTCATTCTTCATTTTCTCTTTAAAATCTTCTTTCCCCCAATAAGTAAGATCATGTTGAAGGGTAAGGTAGTCAAGACCTATCTTTTTGCAGATGGCTATTAAATCTAAAAGTTCATGAATATTTGACTTTCTGCCTACAAACCACCCAGAGATAATAGGATACCTTAATTTACCTCTAATAGAAACAAGCATCTCTAAAGCACCTAAGACTTGATTTAAATCAGATCCCACTCTTATCTGGTTATGGGTCGTTAAGGTTGCCCCATCGATGGAGATAGTAATTTCTCTTAATCCACTTTGAATAATCTCTTGGGCTAGATTATAGTCGATTATCTTAGCATTAGAGAAAGAAAAGACTGAGA
The DNA here is from genome assembly GCA_018830565.1 of bacterium. Taxonomy (NCBI): domain Bacteria; species bacterium. Next base: position 17,943 of record JAHJRX010000055.1, read on the forward strand.
TATTTTTCTCTTTCGCATAACGAACCATCTTAAAGAAGTCTTTATTTAAGAGAGGTTCTCCCATCCCGGTAATCTTTAATTCCAGTAAAGTATCAAACTGGTCCAAGATCTTCTTAAAGAGAGAAAAAGGCATATCTTTCTGACTTCTCTTAAAAAGAGGAGATTGACAAGAAGGGCATCTTAAATTACATCTGACCGTAGGTTCTAGATCTAAGGAATAAGGAAGAAAAGGATAGGATGCAGGTTTCTTTAAGGTGCCATAATAGGTACCTAAAAGATTAAGTAATTTTTTAGGAAATCTTAGATTAGTGGTTACAATATGTTGATATCTCTTCATCTTTGATAGAAAATTTATCATCTTAATTAGACCTTGTCCTTTCTAAGATATTCTTCAAAGTATCTCTCATAAATTTAGGAATAAAAGGTTTAAGCTTCTGGATCATATTATGAAGCTTGTTTTCACTATAAATATTAGCTGTCTCGTGAAGTTTCTTTAAGTATTGATTAACTACTTCTGCTTTCACATATCGTGTGTCAGATATTTGTCCCCCTCCAGTTTGAAGACCAGCGGTAATAAGGTCAAAAATGTCGCTTTTTAAAAGATTTTCCTTGAGACAAACTTCATAAAATTTAGTTCCAGGAAAAGGAGTAGCGGTGCCACAACAGAGATGATGAGGTCTAATTTTCTTTAAGGTATTGATGGTATCTTGCATCGATCTTTCATCTTCTTCAGGAAGACCAAGTAAAAGAAATATCCAGACCCAAATACCTAAGGATTTAGCCAAGAGGGGGGTTTTAATATTTTCTTCGGCTGTGATTCTTTTAGGAATGCTATCTAAAACTCTTTGATTGCCAGATTCAATTCCAAATCCAATCCGAGAAAGGCCTGCTTTTTTCATTAAACTTAAAAGCTTTTTATCTATCCGGTCAACTCGGGACATGCAACTCCAACGAAATTTTAAGTTTTTAGTTAGTATCTGGTGGCAAATATCTTCCACCCTGACTAAATCATTAGTAAAGCAATCATCCCAAAAGGTAATATGAGGAATGTTATATTTCTTAACTAAAACTTCTAACTCTTCTACTACTCGATGGACCCCCATCAAACGAAGTTTTCGGCCATAGCCTCGAAAGCAAGTGTTACCCCCAATTAAACAATAAAAACATGTGCCCACGCAACCTCGAGAAGTAAAGATAGTCATCCAAGGACTTTCTCCAAACCAAGCTTTATAATTTTGGTAAGGTAGGTCATTAAAATTAGGAATAGGGAGAGAGTCGATATCTTTGAGCCGTTCTGTTTCTAAGCGAGGTGAAATTTTAATCTGGTCCTCTTCCCGGTAAGCAATTCCCTTAGCTTGGTTACCTTTTTCTAAAAGCTCGCTAATGGTTAACTCAGCTTCACCCAGAACTAAATAATCAATATCTACTAAATTTTGCATTACTCTTTCTGGCATAGCTGGGGAAAGAATAGGTTCCCAAAAGATGGTAGTAAGACCTAAATGCTTAGCTAAGGTACAAGTAATACTATCATGATATAAGGTATCATCACCCCCTTTTACCACTACAAACCGAGCATCTTTATTTTCCTTAAGCCAAAGATTTACTCTCCCATAATCTAAATTAAGACCATTAGCATCTAATACTTTAACCAAAGCCAGGTTTTTAACTCGAAGCCACTGAGCTAAGGCTGCTCCTTGGTAAAAAGGGCTTACTTCATCTTCTAAGATATCCACCGATCTTTCATCTCTACGGACATTAATTCCATTAAGGCGAGGTGGGTTAATAATTAATATCTTCATAACTACCTTTCTTGGATAACTGGCTTGTTTAATAGTAAGGAAAGATCTTCTTTAGAGAGTTCCTTCATTAAAAATAAGGTGCTTAATTTAATTGTAAGGCGAGGTGG